>JABWAM010000208.1 GCA_013360985.1 Verrucomicrobiia bacterium
CCGCGCCCGCGCTCGCGCCGGCGTCCTCCGTCGGTTCGACGCTTCCCGAGATCGCCCGACGGCGCACGTTGATCGTCGTCGAGTTCGATCCGCCCAAGACGCTCGCGCGCGACCGCATGATCGCGGCGTCGCGCGCGCTCAAGGAGGCGGGCGCGGACTTCCTCACCGTGGCCGACAACTCTCTCGCCGTGATGCGCATGAGCGCGCCGATCGCCTCCTATCTCGCCTGGCGCGAGACCGGCCTGCGGTCCATCGTTCATTTCGCCTGCCGCGATCGCAATCTCATCGGGACGCAGTCCGACCTCATGGGCATGGACGCCCTCGGGCTCGACCACGTCCTGGCGCTCACGGGAGATCCCTCGAAGGTGGGGGACACGCCGGGCGCCACGAGCGTCTACGACCTCAACTCGATCTCTCTCCTCGATGGCATCCGCGCGATGAACGCGGGACGAAGCTTCGGCGGACGCGACCTCAAGCGCGCGACGCGCTTCGTCGCGGGATGCAGCTTCAACTCGAACGCGCGCAACCTCGAGATCCAGGTCCGCCGCCTCGAACGCAAGGTCGCGGCGGGCGCGGCCTTCGTGATGACCCAGCCGATCTTTGATCCGGCGCTGGCGCGCGCCACGCGCGACGCCACCGCGAAGTTCGGCATCCCCGTCCTCGTCGGCGTCATGCCGCTGCTCAACGCGCGCAACGCGGAATTCCTGCACAACGAGGTGCCGGGCATCGCCATCCCTGATGCGGCGCGCGCGCGCATGCGCGGCAAGGAGGGCGCCGCCGGCCTCGCCGAAGGCCTGGCGATCGCCCGGGAGATCGCCGCCGAGGTGCTCGCCCATTTCGGCGGGATCTATCTCGTCACACCGCTCGTCCGCCACGAACTCACCGCCGAGTTGACCGCCGCGGTGCGCGGCGGACATCTGTAACCCTGCCGACGGAGACGCGTCTCGGGGCGTTCGCCATGGATCTCCTTTCTCATCATGCGCGGTTCACGAAGCGGCTTTCCGAAGTCGAGGCCGCCCTTTCGGAGGGCGCGGCATTCGCCGACGCGCGGCGCGCCGCCGAGCTGGCGCGCGAACACGCGCGCGTGAAGGCGACGGTCGAACGCTTCGCCGAGTACGCCGAAGCGCTCCGCCTCTCCCGCGACAACGAATCCCTGCGCGTCCAGCATCAGAACGAGCCCGAGATGCTCGCCATGATCGAAGGAGAAGCCCGCGACCTAGCCGCGCGTCGCGCGGCCCTCGAGTT
Organism: Verrucomicrobiia bacterium; assembly: GCA_013360985.1. Taxonomy (GTDB): domain Bacteria; phylum Verrucomicrobiota; class Verrucomicrobiia; order JABWAM01; family JABWAM01; genus JABWAM01. The sequence goes on from JABWAM010000208.1 coordinate 1,246, forward strand.
GATCCTGAAGGCCGCCATCCTCCCGCCGGATCCGAACGACAGCCGCAACACGATTTTGGAAATCCGCGCGGGCACGGGCGGCGACGAAGCCGCGCTTTTCGCGGCGGACCTGTTCCGCATGTACACACGCTTCGCCGAGTCGCGCGGATGGAAGATCGAGACGATGGATTCGAGCCCCTCCGCATTAGGGGGCCTCAAGGAGGTCGTCGCCTCGGTCCAGGGGCAGGACGTCTACCGCCATCTCCGCTACGAGAGCGGCGTCCATCGCGTGCAACGCATCCCGGCCACCGAGGCCGGCGGACGCATCCACACCTCGACGGCGACCGTCGCGGTTTTGCCGGAGGCGGAGGAGGTGGACGTGGAAATTCGTCCGGACGAGTTGGAGATCACCGTCTGCCGCGCCTCCGGCCCCGGCGGACAGGGGGTGAACACCACCGACAGCGCGGTGCAGGTGCTCCACAAGCCGACGGGCGTCATCGTCCGCTGCGCCGACGAACGCAGCCAGATCAAAAACAAGGCGAAGGCCTTGCGCGTGCTCCGGTCGCGCCTGCTCACCGCGCGGCAGGAGGAGGAGACCGCGAAGGCGTCCCAGGCCCGCCGCTCACAGATCGGCACCGGCGACCGCAGCGAACGCATCCGCACCTACAACTTCCCGCAGAACCGCGTCACCGACCATCGGATCGGACTCACCCTGCATCACCTCGGCGAGTTCATCGAGGGCGACATCGGGGCGATGATCGCCGAGCTCGCGCGGCAGGACCTGGAGCGTCGCCTCGCCGATCAGGACGCGAAAGCGGTGTGAAATGGCGCGCGGGTCAGCCCAAATCCACGGATCAGCTCGATTTTCAGAGAGCAACCCTCCTCATCATCCATGGAGGATCGGAGGGGTGGGTCGTGTCGAGATTTCCGACTCCCCACAAGAGGGGCGCCGCGGCTTGAGCCCAAAATGTGGCGAGGGCGTCGCATGTTCCTCGACCGAGGATGGACTCCTCCACGCCTGACGCGGGGATTTGGGGTCAGGAGGCGATCTGGCGATTGATCAGCGTGGCCGCGCAGGCCGCCCCGAATCCGTTGTCGATGTTCACCACGGTCACGCCGGAGCTGCAACTATTGAGCATCCCCAGCAACGCGGCGACTCCGCCGAACCCGGTCCCGTAGCCCACGCTCGTCGGCACGGCGATCACCGGTTTGTCGAGCAGGCCCGCCACGACGCTCGGCAGCGCGCCTTCCATGCCGGCGACCACGATGAGCGCCGAACAACGGGAGAGTTTTTCCCGGATCCCAAGAATACGATGAATGCCCGCGACGCCGACGTCGTAGAAGCGTTCGACGCGGCCGCCCATCACCTCGACCGTCACCGCCGCTTCCTCCGCGACGGGGAGATCCGAGGTGCCCGCCGCGACGACGGCCACGACGCCGCCGCGTTTCGGGAGGCGCCGGCGCTCGACGGCAAGGATGCGCGCCGCGGGGTGATGGCGCGCCCCCTTCACGGCTCTGAGAAAGGGGCGGATATGCTCTTTCCGCGCGCGCGTTGCGAGCACGACGTCCGCGCGGGAGAGGATCTCTTTCGCGATGGCGACCACTTGCGCGGGGGTTTTCCCCTCGCAGTAGATCACCTCGGGAAAGCCTCGGCGGGCGGTGCGATCATGGTCCACGCACGCGAAGGAGGGCGCGCGCGCGGCGCGCCGAGGGAGGCGTCGAGTCGGCATGGAGCCATCATGGCCGATTTTTCCGTTGATTCAACTTTCGGCGAAAAGCACACTCTCCCTCCGATGTCGTTGCTCCGGAAAATGCAGGATCGTTTCGGGATCTTCGGGGAGCTTCTGGCCTTCCTCTGGGCCCAGAAGCTCTGGTGGATCATCCCGATGGTGCTCGTGCTGGTCCTGTTCGCGTTCCTCCTGATCTTCGCCGGCCATACGGGTCTCGCCCCGTTTGTCTACACGCTCTTTTGACGGCGCTTTCATGCTGACGCTCGGGTTAAGCATGGAGCACGACGCCTCGGCCGCCGTCGCGCGCGACGGACGGCTGATCGCCGCCGTGTCCGAAGAACGTCTCACGCGCGAAAAGGGGCAGTGGGGCTATCCCCTCCTCGCGATGGACGAAGGCCTTCGCCTCGCGGGCGCAACGCGCGGGGACGTGGACATCTACTGCGTCGCGCTGAACAAGTTTCCGTCGTGCTACCTCCGCCGCCCCACTTGGTTCGCCGAACTCTCCGAACGCTGGCATCGCGCCCGACGCGCCCTGCGCGGACGGCGCGAAGACATCACCGTCGGGATGATCGAGTTCTTGTCGGAGGCGCGCCGCCACGGCGCCCATCTCCCCGATCTCTTCGATCGCGACCGATTTGTCGCCGACGGTTTTCGCAAAGCCGAAGTCCGCTTCCTGGATCATCACGCCGCGCACGCCTGGGCCGCCGCATTCCACAGCGGCTTCGACGATGCGCTCGTCCTCACCGTGGATTGCGTCGGCGCGTGCTGCGCGCAGGACGAAGACGTGCCGCATACGCTCGACTCGCTCGCCCTCCAAAACCTCATCCCGCTCAGCCACACGACAAGCAGTTGGAAGGAGGGCCTCTTGCGCCGCCTTTGGAGCAGCGGACTCGACGGTTCGCCCGGATCGTTCTACGGGAGCGTCACCGAAGGCCTCGGCTTCATCTCGCCGCGCCACGAGGGGAAGGTCACGGGCCTGGCGGCCTGGAGCCGGGAACGCGCGCTCGATCAGGTCTTCGGCGCGACCCTCGCCCTCGCGCCCGAACAGACGCACTTCACCTGCGCGCAAGCTGCGGAAAATCCGCCCAACATCAGCGAAGCGCGCAAGGCCGTGATCCACCGCGCGATGAAGGGCGTGGCGCGCGAGGAGGTCGCGGGCTCCGCGCAGCGCGTGCTCGAAGAGGTCGTCCTCGGCCACGCGCGTTGGGCTCTCGAGAAGACCGGCCACCGGCGTCTCGCCCTGGCGGGCGGCGTCTTCGGGAACGTCAAACTCAACCAGCGCCTCATGGAGCTGCCCGGAGTCGAGGCGCTCTTCGTCTTTCCCGCGATGAGCGACGCCGGGTTGGCCGCCGCCGCCGCCCAGATGGTCGCCGATCCTCCCCCGAAGAAAGGCGTTCCGCTCCACGACGTCTATCTCGGCGCCGCCGCCACGAACGCCGAGGTCGAGGCCGAGCTGCGGCGCGGCGCC
>JABWAM010000209.1 GCA_013360985.1 Verrucomicrobiia bacterium
CGGCGCCGCAGCAGCGGCTTCACCACAAAATGTTGTAGAAGCGTCACGCATTTCTCGATCGAGGATGGGTTTCCCTATGCCTTACGCGGGGATTTGGGCTTGTCCAGAGGGATGGGTTCTTGTGAAGTCGCGGAGCATGAACGCCGCGTCTTTCCGTTTCTCCCCCTCGAAGAGCATCCCGTTTCGCGACGCCAAGGCCATCGCGCGCGCGCGCGCCATCCGCCGCAAGGATCTCGCCAAGCACAAAAATCCCGATTTCAAGATTCGCATCGTTCCCGACGGCGAGATGGAGAGCATCTGGCTGGCGGACATGTTCTGGCGCATCCAGACGGCGGCCGAGGAAGGCCGCCAGTGCGTGCTCATCCTGCCGAATCCCGCGCACACCTATCGGAAGCTGGCGCATCTGATCAACACGTTCCGCGTGGACTGCCGCCGGTTATGGACGTTCAACATGGACGAGTACGCGAACGAACACGGGGAGGTCGCCCCGTACGACTGGCCCCTTGGGTTCATGTGTTCCTTTCGGAAGTTTTTCTGGGGGCGGATCGATCCGAAGCTGCGGCCGCCCGAGAAGCAGTGCGTCGGGCCGACCACGAAGAACATCAAGGTCTACAGCCGAATGATCGCCGACCTCGGCGGCGCGGACGCGTGCTACAGCGGTCCCGGGTGGACGGGGCACCTCGCCTTCATCGAGCCCGACGCGCCCGAGTTCGACGCCCCGCTCGGGGAATGGATGAAGATGGAGGCGCGCATCGTCACGCTCAGCCCCTTCACCATCGCTCAGAATTCGCTGCACGGTTTCTTCGGGATGAGCGGCGACCTCGCCGCGGTGCCCCCGAAGGCGGCGACGATCGGTCCCGCCGATGTCGTGCGCGCGAAGTATCGCATGGAGCAACACGGACTCCTGACGGCCGGCACCTTCGTTTCCTGGCAGCGCTTGGTGAGCCGCCTCGTGCTGCATGGGCCCGTCACGCCGCGGGTGCCGAGCTCGCTCCACCAGCTCCTCAAGACCGATGCGTACGTCGCGGAATCGATCGCAGCCGACATCGCGCCCCTTTGGGACCGGGGATATTGACGGGTAGACGCGGAGGGAAGGCGGCCGTCGTCAAACGGGCCTGAAAGAACAAATCAGCAGATGATCGGAAAACGCATCTGATGGCTGTCCTAACTACCAGTTGATGGCCTAACGGGGACGGGAAAATGGGTAACATTCCAGTTTTGCCGCATGAGATCCCTCGCGCGACTGTCCAGATCCGAAAGCGGACAAAGGGGGAACGTCTTTTGCAAACCGGATCTTCGGGCCAAAATCCCCGCGTAAGGCGTGGAGGAGTCCATCCTCGGTCGAGGAACGTGCGACGCCCTCGCAACATTTTGGGCTCAAGCCGCGGCCGCGGCGCCGCCGCCGGCGGCGCCCTCCCTCGCTTCGCGACCGAGCGGATTTTCTTCAAGCGCGAATCGCGGAAGGTAGGGCGAGGCCGCCGGCCGAGCCGTCACACCCTTTTTGTGGGGAGTCTGGAATCTCGACACGACCCACCTCTCCGATCCTCCATGGATGATGATAAGGGTTGATCTCTGAAAATCGAGCTGATCCGTGGATTTGGGTCGGGGCTTGGCGCGACTCCCCATGCGTCCGGAGTTTCCCGGGATTCGGGAACTGCCGGGATCGCCGCGGGATCTGGCGCCATGCGGCGCGCGACCTCAGCCCCCCGTTGGGAGATTGATCTCGCGTTTGCCGTCGTTTCCGCTTGCCGGAAGGGTGCGGCGATCCTGTAATGCGCCCTTCGCATGACCTGGATCGACTGGGGGATCGTTCTTGTTTCGGTCGGGATCGTCGCGTGGGTGGCGGTCGCCACGCAGCGCTACATGTTGAGCGTGGCGGACTTTTGTTCGGCGAGCCGGGTGGCGGGGCGTTACGTGATCGCGAACGCGCGGGGAGAATCCGGGATGGCGATCATCAGCATGGTGGCGGGGTTCGAGGTCTTCTACCGCGCGGGCTGGACGATGGGCTGGTGGGGGTTCATCGCCATTCCGGTCGGGATGGTCATGGTCCTCACGGGGTTCGTGAACTACCGCTACCGCGAAACGCGGGTGATGACGCTCGCGCAGTTTTTCGAGATCCGGTATAGCCGCGGATTCCGTCTGCTGGCGGGGTTCATGACCTTCGCCTCGGGGATCGTCAACTACGGAATCTTTCCCGCGGTCTCGGCGCGTTTCTTCGTCTATTTCTGCGGTCTGCCCCAGGGCGTTTCCCTTGGAGGCATGGAAGTGCCCACGTTCGCGATCATCATGCTGATCTACCTGAGCGCGGTCCTGTTCGTCGTGCTTGCGGGAGGCCAGATCACGATCATGGTCACCGACTGCATCGAGGGGCTGCTCTCGCTGGCGCTCTACTTCGTCGTGATCTTCGCGCTGCTGCGGATGTTCACCTGGGGCGAGGTGCATCAGGCGCTGGCGCTGGCGCCGCCCGGCAACTCGAAGATGGATCCGTTCGACACGAAGCAGATCTCGGACTTCAACCTTTGGTTCGTGCTCATCGGAGTTTTTGGGAGCGTCTACAACCATATGGCTTGGCAGGGGGGGCACGCCTACAACAGCGCGGCGAAGACGCCGCATGAATCGAAGATGGCGACGATCCTGGGCAACTGGCGCGGGTTCGGAAAGGGATTGTTCACGACCCTTCTCGCCATCGCGGCGTACACGTTTCTCGTGCATCCCGATTTCGCGCAACAAGCCACGGGGGTGCAGGGAGTGCTCGACGGGATCGACAATCCGCAGATCGCCAACCAGATGCGGATGCCGGTGGCCCTCGGAATGCTCCTGCCGGTCGGAGTCAAGGGGGTGGTGTGCGCGCTCTTCCTCTTGGGGCTGATCGCGTGCGACACCTCCTACATCCACTCGTGGGGAACGATTTTCGTCCAGGACCTGCTCGTGCCGCTCCGGAAAAAGCCGTTCTCGAAAAAGCAACATCTCCTGTTGCTCCGCCTTTCCGTGATCGGCGTGGCGGTCTTCGGATTCTTGTTCAGCCTTCTCTACCGTCAGACGGACTATATCTTGATGTTTTTCGCGGTCACGGGGGCGATCTATCTTGGCGGCGCGGGCGCGGTGATCATCGGAGGTTTTTACTGGAAAAAAGGGACGAACGCGGCGGCATGGACGGCGATGCTCACGGGGTCTTCCTTGGCGGTTTTCGCGGTATTGATCCAGCAGCCCGCGATTTGGGTGAAAGTCGTTCCTCTGATGAAAGGCGTGGCGGCGCATCTCCCCCTCCTTGGCGATCTCCCCGCCGTCAAGAATTTCTTCGCGAATCCCCCCGCGAAGTTTCCGATCCACGGGCAGTGGATGTATTTCATCTCCATGATCTCGGCGGTGGGTCTCTACGTGATCGTCTCGCTGCTGACCTGTCGGGAGGACTTCGACATGGACCGCATGCTCCATCGGGGGAAATACGCGCGGGACGAACATGGCGCCAAGATGTCCACGACCGTGCGCACCCGCTGGACCTTCAAGAAATTCATGGGAGTGGACGAGCAGTACACGAAGGGAGACAAGGTGATGTCCTATTCGCTGTTTGGCTGGAAGATGTTTTGGCTGGCGGTCGGGGCGATCATCACGCTGTGGAATCTCATGGATCGCTGGCCGTTGACGTGGTGGTCCACCTACTGGAGAGTTCACTCGATCTATATCCCGTTCATTTTGGCGATCCCCACGACGATCTGGTTCCTCTGGGGCGGGATTCGCGACATGAAGCGCTTGTTTCAGGATCTGAAGAGCGTGGCGCGCCACGAGCACGACGACGGGACGGTGCGGGGACACCGCAACCTCGACGAGGTGGAGGCGGAACAGGCGGCCCAGAACGGCGTCCGGAAGTCCTGACGCGACGCGCGTTTACCAGCGGATGACGGAGGCGCCCCAGGTCAGGCCGGCGCCGAAGGCGACGAGGAGGAGATGGTCGCCGGGTTTGAAGCGTCCCTCGCTCGCGCCCTCGTGCAAAGCGATGCCGGCGGACGCGGCAGAAATGTTTCCGTAGCGATCGAGATTGACGAGGCAGCGGTCCATGCCGACGCCGAGGCGTTCGGCGAGCCCTTGCAGGATGCGCAGGTTGGCCTGATGCGGGACGATCCAGGTGATGTCGGAAGGCTTGAGGCCGGCGCGGGCGATGGCTTCTTCGGAGGCGCGCGCCATGTTGACGACGGCGTGTTTGTAGACCTCGCGTCCGTTCATCTTGAGGAAGTGGAGGCCCTGCGCGACGCTTTTCGCGGAAGCGGGGTTTTGCGAGCCGCCGCCGGGCATGTAGAGCAGGCCGGCCTGCGCGCCGCTCGCGCCGAGGGAGGCGGAGAGGATGCCGCGCGCGCCGTCGGAATGGCGCAGAACGGCCGCGCTC
>JABWAM010000009.1 GCA_013360985.1 Verrucomicrobiia bacterium
GCGTTGAAGCGACGGCAGTACCCCTACGTCATTCTCGCCGGCGGCGACCCCTCCCTCGGCTGCGAGGTGAACTACGATCGCCCCGCCGCGGTGCGCGGCGCGGTCCTCCATCTCATCGAGCATGGCTATCGAAGGATCGGTTTCTTGGGAAGAATGGACGCGAGCGCGACATCAAAATTCGATTGCTTTCGCGCGGCACTCCAGGAGCAGGGATTGCCTCTCGATCCCGCGACGTGCTCGCCCTGCGCGTCTCTGGGGGAGGCGCAACTCGCCGCGCGCCGATTTCTCGAGAGCCCAACGATCCCCGAGGCGGTCTTCGTGGACCACTACGATCTTGCGGAAATTCTCGTCCGACTGACCGGATATCATCGCCTCCGAGTCCCCGACGATCTGGCCGTCATGGCGTATGGCACCGCGCACCGCGGCGGCGTCCAACCTCCGCTGTCGCTCATGGAAGTCCCGGGACTGGAGATGGGACGCGAAGCGGCCATCCTGCTCAACCGCCTCATCCACGGACGCGGAGCACGCTCCGCGCCAATCCTCCTGCAGGCGCATCTAACGCTCCGCCGCTCGTGCGGCTGCTCCGGAAAACCGTCCTCCACGACCTCCTCGCCGCTTTCAGAGAAGGAGGTCTTCGTCTAAAGGGCCGCGTGGAATGGAGCGCCTCCACCGTTGAAGAGATCCTCATAAAAACCCATCATGAAAAGGGTATCGCACGGAACGACTTCGACTCCTCCAGATCCCTCCCGCCATGAACCGGGCGCACGCCCCGACGATTTACCCTCGATCCGCAGCTGGATCTTTATCTTTTCACAAGACGCTTGACATCTCGACGCCGATTTATTTGTTTATACAACTGATGGACCTTTCCTCTCCGCACCCCGCTTTCGCCCCCGCAACGCCGTCGCGGCGTTGGAGGACGGTCCCCGCATATCTCCCGCGAGAAGACTTCCTCGAAGCTTCTCGCTCGACGTGACCCACGACGGTGCGCTCACGCATCATTTTCACGCGGCAAACCCCAATCTTTATCCCATCAGGAGTTCTCATCATGAAAGCAACGTTTTGGCGTCGAGGACATGGTTTCCTGCTCGCAGGATTGATCGCAACGATGGCGGCGTCGGCGCCATGGGCTTCGGCCGCCGACACGACCTGGACGGCCGGCAGCGGCAATTTCACCAATGCCGCCAACTGGAGCGCGGGCGTGCCGGACGCGAACACGAACGCCAACTTCACCTCCGCCAGTTCTTACACCGTCAGTTTCACGTCGGATGCGGCCTCTTCCAACACCTATTTCAACCCGTCCAGCGGCACGGTGACGCTCGATCTCGGCGCGAACACCTGGACGACCCCCGGCCAGTTCTGGATCGGCCAGAGCGCGGGCGCCAACAGCACCGTCGTCATGTCCAACGGCGCCCTGGTGGTGACCAACGCGGCCAAGGCGGGCGACTTCACAGTGGGCCGAGCGGGGTCGGGGGCATTCACGATGAATGGCGGGACGATCCTCAGCGACTATGGCGCGGCGGGGTTCACGGGCAACGGCAGCACGATCCTCCTCTCGGGACCCAGCACGATCTGGAGCAACTCGACCCAATATACGGTCGGCTATTACGGCAACAACTCTCGCCTTGTCGTCAGCAACCAGGCGACGCTCGTCGCGGGGTCCGGTATCTTGCGGATCGGCCATTACAGCAAGAGCAACCTTCTGGTCGTGGCCGACGGCGGAGTTGTCAAGAGCGTCTCGACCTATCTCTCGCACGACGGCGCCAGCAGTTCCGGCAACAGCGCTCTGATCACCGGCAGCAATTCTTTCTGGAACAACAGCGACAGCTTCCTGGTGGGTTTGAATGGAGGCGGCAACTCGACGGTCGTCAGCAACAACGCCGTGCTCCAAACCGCGACCCTCAACGTTGGCCATGCGTCGGGAACCAACGCGCTCGCCATTTACACGGGCGGCACAGTTCTGGCCACGAACGTCAACATCTCCCTCGGCGGCACGCTCGTAAGCAATCGTATTGTCGTCGCAGGCGGCAGCCTGATCGCGACCAATTCCACCGGGACAGCCTCGCTCGCCCTCGGCGGCGTCGACAGCGAGCTGGGTCTCCAGGGCGGTCTCGTGCGGGCCGACAAACTGAACGTGAATGCCAGCGCGTTGAACAACGCCGGCGGAACGGTCGTCGCCAAGGCGTTCAACGTGGCGAACGGCACGGTAAACGCGCGGGACGGCTCCACGACCGATGTCGGCGTGGCGACATTGTACATCGGCAACACCGTCGGCCAGACCGGCCGTTGGAACGTCGTCAGCGGCACGAATGCGATCTTGGGCGCCACGCGCCTGAGCGGCGATTCGTCCGGAATTGTCGGCATCATGACCGTCAGCGGCGCGGGAACGCTCCAAAGCCAGGTTGGCGCGCTCGAGGTCGGGCGTAATGGGAGCAACGCGCTTCTGGTCATCACCAACGGCGCGCGGATGGAGGTTTCGGGATCTGCCTCGGTCGGCGGAGGGACCGGTGGCGGCAACACGGCGATCGTGGCCGGCAACGGCTCGACCTGGGACCTGAACAACTCGCTGGCCATGTTCCTCGGCTACTTTGGCAGCGGAAATCAGGTGATCATCACCAACAACGGCTATGTGGACGCCAGTGCCGGGACCTTCTACATCGGTTACAGCGGAGGGTCGGACAACCGCGTGACGATCGCCGACGGCGGAAAGCTCGACGCCGCCTACATTCCGTTCGGCCAAGGCGGCGCCACCAGCAACAATCTCGTCCTCGTCTCCGGCGCGGGGTCGCTCCTGCAGACGCCCAATATGGCGATCTCCGTCAATTCCGGCGCGCGAGGAAATCGCCTCGTGGTCACCAACGGCGGAATGGCGCGCATTGATTTGCTTACGGTGGGAGGCAACGGATCGCACAACCAGGCTGACATCCTCGCGGGCGGCGTCCTGATCGCGACCAACTCGGTAGTCCTTGGCAACGGCGCCACGTCCGCGTCCAACCTCATCACGGTGTCTGGCGGATCTCTGGCGATCACCAATTCCTCCGCAAGCGCGAAACTCGTGGTGGGCGCTACCGGACAAGGGACGTTGACCCTCAACGGCGGAAATCTCGTCGTGGACCAATTTCTCGCGACCAACGGCGTCAACTCGGTCGTCAACCTCCACGCCGGCGATCTGGTCACGCGCTCCACGACGATCCGCAACGCCGCCGCATTCACCGTGGGCGACGGCGTCCAAGCCGCTACGCTCAAGCTGAACGGAGGCGCCCATCTCTTTGCCGACGGATTGTCCGTCGCCAGCAACGGCACGCTGACCGGCACAGGCGCCATCACCGCCGCCGTCACGGTCGCCAACGGCGGCGCGCTCGCGCCGGGCATGAGCCCGGGCACGCTCACCATCCACAGCAACCTGACCCTGAACAACTTCTCGGCGCTCAACTTCGAGCTCGGCCCGCACGACCTCAACGGCATCGGCGTGGTCGGCGGCGACACGAACGACTTGATCGTGGTCAACGGCGATCTGATCCTCGACGGCATCCTGAATGTCACCGCCCTGCCGGGCTGGGATTTCATCGGCAACACGCCGACCAATGTGTTTCGCCTCTTCAACTACACGGGCGTCCTCACGGACCACACGCTGTCTTTCGGCCTGATGCCTGGCGGCATCGAAGACGCCTACTTTGACACCTCGGTGTTCGGAGAGGTCAATCTGATCGTGGTCATCCCCGAGCCGTCCAGCTTCGCGCTTCTCGCTCTCGTCGGGATCGGGTGGCTCCTCCGCCGAAGGACATGAAACGCCACGCGTGGAATGGCCTTGCTTTCACCCTTATCGAGCTTTTGGTCGTCATCGCGATCATCGCCATCTTGGCGGCGATGCTCCTCCCCTCTCTCGCGAGCACGCGAGAGCGCGCCCGCGCGACCGCCTGTCTCAATAATCTCAAGCAGATCGGCCTGGCGTTCCGCATCTATTCGGACGAATGGAATGGCGATCTCCCCAAGACCCAATACTGGTCGGCCGCGCCCAACGACCCGGTGACCGCCGGCTGGATGCCCACTGTGCTTCCCCATCTCGCCAACAACCGGGAGGTGTTCAAATGCCCCTCAGGCAAGCACGTTAACGGTCCGGGCGGCACGTTCGTCGATTATTGCGCAAACATTGCCTTGTTGGGCGCCTACGCGGGAAACTGGAGCCGGGAAAACCAATTTGCGCGGCAGAGCGAAACGAGCCTCGTCATGGACGGCTACGCCGAGACGCGCCCTCCCCAAACCAACTTCGGACTCCTCTACGACGAATTCCGTCACGGAGGCGGGCTCAATGTCGTGTACCTCGACGGACACGCCGCCTGGCGGCGCGCGCCGGTGCCCTTCCCGAGCGCCGACGTCTTTTGGGACGGAGATTAATTATGAAAACCAACCCTCACCTCTCAAAACGCACTCTTGCCGGCGCGGGACTCGCGGCGGTTTTGCTTGCGGCCGCGCCGCTGTCCGCGCAGGAGCCGGCCAACCTGCTGGCCAACGGCGGGTTCGAGGAATCTGTGGCCGTTGCGATCAGCATGGCGAACGCGCATTATCGGCCGCTGATCGAACGCAACGTCGAGATCCCGAGCGGCGACGCGGCAGCGATGCCCGCGGAGGTCTCCATCAATCCTGCGGATGGATGGACGAATGAGGCCTGCAAATTCGAATACGTCGAGGGCAAAGCGGGCGCGGAGGTTCATACCGGCAAGCGCGCCGTGCGGATCGAATCGCCGAAAACCCAATCCGCCATCGTCATCGGCAAGAACCTCTCCGTCGTGGAAGGCGTTGGTCTGGACGAGCGCGCGATCCAGATCGGCAAGCCGCACAAGTTTTCGCTCTACGCCAAAGGCACGGGCACGGTGATGGTTCGCTGTTACATGTACGACGCCAAATTGGCCAACCTGTACGAGTATTCCCGTTGCCTGGAGGTCAATCCTCAGCAATTCGCCGTGTCCGATGAAGATCGCTGGCAAAAGTTTGAGGGAACCCTCCAGATCAAATGTCCCGAGGTGAACCACATTGTTTTCGTGATCGGCGTCCAAGGAAGCGTCTCGCTCGACGACGTGGTTCTCCTGCCGCAATAACCCGGCCGCGTCATCGCCAGTGAAGCCGCTCATTGAGCAACGCCTTCGTCTTGCCCGCGACGGATTCATGCGGCAGGCCTTGAGCCGTGTCCGGAACGGCATCCGCCCGCACTTCGACAACGCCCTCGCGCCGGTCCCCAAGATTGCCCCGTCGCAATGGGATTGCGGCGACACGACTTCGCGCGCGTTGATCGCCTGGCTGCGCGTCCGCCAGATGCTCGGCGATCCGGCCGTGGACCCCGAGGTGGAGTCCGGCCTCTGGCAATATCTCCAAACGTTCATCCATCCCGAAACGGGCCTGGCCTATTGCCCCGACCACAGCGATCCGAAAACGAGCGGGTACTACTATCACCTGTGGGATCAAGGAATGTTTTTTCAATATCTCGTCCTGCGCCTGCAACACCTCTCCGCCGAACGGGAGCAAACGCTCGCCCGCATCCGCCGGCTGCAGAAGGGTCTGTTCCGGATCGCGCGACATTCCGTGCTCCACGATCGCCAAGGCATCCCCGGCCTTGTCCCCGATTTCGCCACGGCGATCTGGTGGGAGACCGATTGCTACTGGAACGATTCCCCCAAGCTGCCCGCGCGCGATTTTGGGAAAATGCATTGGACGGGCTTTACGCTCACCGGCGCGCTGGCGCTCTACGCGCAGGCGAAGCTCCTGGAGATCACCCGCGATCCCCAGGACCGCCAACTCGCCCAGGAACTCGCCCACGGGTATCTGTGTGGCTTCGAGCAATCGCGCGGCAGCCGCTCGCCGATGTTCGACGACGCGGGACGCTTTCAGGGGCATTTCCACGGCGCGGTCACCGGCCTCGTCGGGCTGGTGACCTTTGCCCGGGATCTCTTGGCGCATGGCGACGCCGCGCTCGGCGAGAAATACATCGATCTGGCGATCCGCGCCTACCGCTGGATCTTCGATGCGTCCACGAACCCCAGCCCGGCCTGTTCATGCGGATATTTTCCCGAAACCGCGATGTTCGGCCCGCGCAACGGGATCAGCGGCATGAACGAGGTCTGCGGCACCGCCGACATGCTCGAACTGGCCGCCGCGCTTGCCGGTTGCCACTCCCTGCGCCTCCGATGGCGCGCGTTCGCCGACCTCTGGGACGACATCGAGCGGTTCACCGTCAACGACCTGTTTCATACGCAGTTCACGAAGCCCGAGCGGCTGTCGGGCGACGCGGCCACGTTGAACCGCCTGCGCGGCGCGTGGATCTCGAGCCGCAGTTTTCCGAACGACCTCGGCTTGTATCGCACGGGAGGCGAACCTCCTCAGTTGCCGGTGGCGGGATGCTGTGGCTACTCGGGAATCCGCGCGTTGTACACCGCCTGGACGGAGGCCGTGACCACGGAGGGCGACGTCACGGAAGTTCGCATCGTCACCGAACATGAAGACGCCAACGTCGTCATCACGCCCCGCGCGGCGGGCGGGCTGCGATATCGGGCCAAGCGCGATCATCAACTCCGGGTGCGCGCACCCCGCGCGGTCGCGCCCGACGGGTGGATCACGCGGACGCCGCGCGCCGGCGAAGCGGCCGAGATCGCCTGGGACAAACCGCGCTGGTCCACGCGCGAAAAATGCGGCTCGTTCAATATCGGCGGCGCCTGGCCCGCCCTCGCGGAAAACGAGACGCCGACCTACGCGTTGACGTACGAAGGCAACCATCTCGTCCGCATCGAGCCCTCAGGCCTGAAGTATCCGTTCCTAGAAGGATTGTGACATGAAAACGAAATGGCTGCGCGTGATTGCGCGGTTTTCCCAATGCGCGGTCTCTCAAGCCCTCCCCTCCGGAGCGCTCCTGGCTCTGCTGACCCTCGCCAGCTTCGCGCGCGCCGTATCCGAGCCGGGGCTGATCTTTCGCGTTTCGTATAACGGGCAAACGGAGAAGGCGGATCACGCCGGCGGCAAAGCGGAGTCCCTAAATTTCTCGCGAACGCTCCAGTATCTCCAGGCGCCGGGCGTCATCTCATCGGGTTTCCAGACGCTCGATAACGAGCGCTGCGAGTATGCCATGCCCGGCAACTTCGATCCCCGACAGGGCGCGCTTTCGTTGTGGATCCGCGCCGAAAACTGGCGGCCCGCCGACCCGCGCGGCTATACCTTCTTCGTCGCGGAGATTCCGGGCAAATACACCCTGCGGCTTGCCAAACCGCCCGTGGAAGCGTCCCTGTCGCTCGAGATCACCGGAGCCGCGACGGTGAAAAGCCCGGCGTTGAACTGGAAGCCGACGGAATGGCATCAGGTCGTCGCCACGTGGGACGCCGACGCGGTGAAACTCTATGTGGACGGCGGATTGGTCGGCGAAACGAAAGGGGCGGCGTTTCCCGCCGCGGAACCCTCCGGCGTCCTGAGCATCAATCCGAACAACTCCTTCAAGGAACCGCTCTCGTCGCCCTCCGACAAAACGTCGGTGGATGAGGTGAAAATCTTCGGCACGATCCTCGGAAGGGAGGCGATCCGCCGCGAGTTCGCCGATCTCAAGGCGCAATTGACCGGCGGCGCATACCGCCGGCCGCAGCTTACGATTCCGCTGCGGAAGACGCCGCCGACGCTCGATGGCAAGCTCGCGCCGGGCGAGTGGGATGCCGCGACGAAAACGCTGATCCTTTGCCGAATGGGAAAACATGAGGTCGCCGAAAAACTCGGGACGGTGCAGTTGATGTACGATAACGAACACCTGTACCTCGGCTTCCACGCTGCGGGCGTCCCCGCGCCGTTGACGAAATACAAGGAGCGCGACTCGTGGGTCTGGGAGGATTCGGCCATCGAGTTCATCTGGGAAACCGCTGAGCCAACCAAGGCGCGGTTTCAGATTGTCGTCAACAGCCTCAACACAATTTACGACATGAAGAACGGCGACGCGAAGTGGAACGGCGTCACCCGCAGCGCCGCCGGGCTCGACGGCGACGGATGGAGCGCGGAGGTGGCGCTCTCCTTCAAAGAGCTCGGCGTCGCGCCGCCAAAGCCGGGGGTGGTCTGGACGGGAAACTTCATGCACGACTGGGATCAACGCGCCGGCGGCTACGCGACGTGGGCGTACTCGATGACGGCCGACGGGACGACGATGAGTTTCGGCAACAGCGCGGTGTTCGGCGCGCTGGCATTCGGCGACGACGCCCCCGCCGTGCGCCTCGAATCCCTCGGCGATCTCGTGGCCGGCAAGGTGAATGTCCGCATGACGACCCCGCCGGGCTGGAAATCGAGCCTGCGCCTTGGCTCTGAGCCTGCGGTCGCCGGCGCACTGGTTTCCGATGCGCCACTGGGCAAGGAGAGTCTGCTCGCCATCACCGGGGCCGACCCGGCCGGGAATACGCGGTTCGTTCATGACGCGCTGTTCCAGCCCAAACCGCCCATCGTGATTTCCACCAAGTGTTGGCCGCACCTGCGTCAGATCGACGTGACCCTCGATCTGAGCAACGCCCCCGACGGCGCCCGACGCGGCGAGGTCTCCCTGACCGACGCCGAGGGAAGCCAGGCGCTGTCGAAAGTGACGGTGGCCGCCACCAATACGTGGGCGACGTGCGCCCTCCCCTTCCCCGAGAAGCTTCCGCCTGGCAAATACGCCGTGCGCGCGACCGTCGGCAACCTCCAGGTGAGCAAGCCGCTGGAAGTCCCGACGGAGGAGGAAGTTCATTGCGCCGCCGGCGTGGATCACACCGTGCCAAAGCCGTGGACGCCGGTCGCGGTCTCCCGACGGACGGCGAAGGTGCTGAACCGCGAGTACACCCTCGGTCGTTCCCCATTCCCGGTGCGGATGACTTCGCTCGGCGACGAGGTCCTGGCGCAACCGGTCGCCTGGTTCGTAACGACCCCCAAGGGCGAGGAGCGCGTCGAATGGGACGTGCCGCGCGTCAAACAGAAATTCGACGACGCCGTAACGTTTGCCGGCCATGGGCGCGCGCGAAAATCCGGGATTTCCTTCAGCTACGAAGCGACGCTCGATTTCGACGGGCAATGGCTCACAAAGATCACGATGTCGCCTCCCAAAACTGGACCGACCGAGATCCAGGCGATGCGGCTGGAGTACGCGCTGAACCCGTCAAGCGTCTCGTATGTCGTCGCGCCGCTCCTGCGGCCTTGGGAAAAGGGACGGGTTCTGCTCGACCTCTTTGAAAACATCGACAAAGTCGCCGACAGTCGCGCGCCCATGGGCCAGTTTTGGGCGACCGGCCTGAAGACCGGCCTATACTTTTTTACGCCTTCCGACGGCAACTGGGTCTACCAAAAGGGCAAACCGAACGTGCGCGTCGAGCGCGGGAATGAAACGGTTGCGGTCACCGTGTTGATGATCCATAAACCGGTCACCCTGACAAAACCGGCGGCGTACACGCTCGGTCTGACCGCCACGCCGACGAAGCCGCAACCGCGCCGCAGCTTCAACTCGGGCGATCACGAATGGATTTTTCAACTCGGCAAATGGCGCAGTTGGATCAGTCTCGTGCCGACCGATCCGACCGGATTGAAGCAGAGCGTCGAAACAAAACGGAAGAAAGGACTCAAGTTTCTCTTCCAATACAGTTGCGCGTATATCCTGGGCGGAAACACTCCCTATGAAGATTATTGGGGCGCGACCTGGACCGGACGACAACCGATGACGGGAAACATGTTCGGCGGTTGCCTCAACAGCGCCATCGCCAACGTGGTCGTCGCCCACGTGGAACGCCTCGCGCGGGATTTCGGCATCGGGCCTTACTTCGACATGTATGGCATCGACTGGTGCGACAACCGGGCGCACGGCTGCGGCTACACCGACAGCTTTGGCCGCGCGGCGAGGACGACGTCCATCCTTGGCGCGCGCGAAGAGGCCAAACGCATCTACCGGATCACCCACCGGTACGGCTGCGAGGTGTTCAGCCACAACCACTCGCTCTGGCTTGCGCCGGTCCACACCTTCAGCGACATCTGGCTGCCGGGCGAGCAATACGCCAGCGAATTGGTCGGCAAATGGAAGGATTTCTACACCCATCACGTGCCGCGCACCGACTGGCTTGTCGGGATGAACCCGTTCATTCACGGCACGCAGATGCTGTTCATCCATCAGTTTGCGCGCGCATCAGAGCTGGCCGGGTTCAAGGACTTCGAGAAATGGTATCGCGACGATCACGCCTGGGCCGCCGAACAATCGCTGTCCATGACCCTGCCGCACGATATTGACATGAGCCTCGGCTACGTCTGCCCGACGCCGATGAAGAAGGTCGTCGAGGTGTACCACCGGTTCGGAATTATCCTGCGCGAAGGCGATCCCCGCCAGGACGCGCAGTTCACCGGCTACTGGAATCATCCGCGAATCTCCGCGGACGACGCGGAAGTGTTGCTGAGTGAGTACACGCGTCCCGACGCGCCGGATCGGCTCGTGGTGCTGAGCAATCCCACCACGTCGGAAAAGCGCGTCCGCCTCAATCTCGGCGCCGATCGCTGGACCGTTCGCGACGAATATCGCGACGAAGACCTGCCCCAATGGCGCGAAGGCGTCACCGTGCCGAAACAGAGCTTTCGCTTGTTGTGGATGCGCCCCCCCGCGGAGCAACCCTGAAATGGCCGCCCGTTCACCACAACAGCTTCACTGTGAGTAGAAACAACCCCTCCTTCTGGCAGCGCCTCGCCTCCGAACGCGGCATCTTGCCGGGCGACGTCGGCCAGGTGTTGCCGGCCGACTGGAATCGTTTTCGCGTGGACCCCGTCGCGTATCTCGACGCCCATCACGGCCTCGAACACCGCGCGCCGCAGGCCGACTGGGCCCATGGCGCGCCGCTCGGCAACGGCGATCTCGGCGTGATGACCTACAGCGCGCCGGAGGCCCTCGCGTTCAGCTTCGGCAAGACCGATCTCTGGGATTACACGCCGCAGCCGCGCCCCAATTTTCCATCCGTGCCGTTCGCGGAGTTGCGCAAGATCCTTGCGGCCCAAGACAACCTGCGCTTCCTCAAAATCCAGGAGGAAACCAACCAGCAATCCAAGGCCGCCGTCGCCACCGGCAAGCCGGGCGGGATGCTGCGCATCGAACTGCACCCGGCCTCCCTGACGAGCGGGTTCCGTCAACGCCTCTCCTTCGCGCACGCCGAGGTCGTTCAGTCGTGGCGCGTGCATGGCGATCGGAGCCGATCCCGGCGGGGACCGGACAACAACGTCACATTGACGGCGTTCGTCCACGCCGCGCAGAACGTGTTCGTCGCCCACATCGCGCCCGGCGCAAATCTACCCTGGCTGGCGCCGGTGCATCTCGCGCTCTGGCGCGAGCCCGACGACACAATGGAACAGCCGGAATGCCACGTCGAAGGCGGCCGGTTCTGGGTGCGCCAAAACCTGCCCGGCGGCGAGCACTTCATCTTCATGGCTGCGCTGGACGGCAAAGGTTTCGAGTTCGCCCGAATCGGCGGACGCCTCATGGCCCACGGCGTACCGACAACGGCGGTGTGGACGGTCTATGCGACCATCGTCACCAGCCGCGACGCGAAAGACCCGCTCGCCGACGCGCGACGGAATCTCGACGCCGCGCAGGCGGCCGGGTTCGAGGCGCTCCGGGCGACGCATCGCGAGTGGTGGCATGCGTTCTGGCGGCGCGGATTTGTCTGCACGCCGTGGGACAAACTCGAGCGCACTTGGTATTCCGCGCTCTATTTGCAGGCGAGCTGCTGCCGGCCCGGACGGACGAGCCCGGGCCTGCAAGCGAACCTGATCAAAGAAAACTATCCCGCCTGGAACGCCGATTTTCACAACAACATCAACATGCAGGTCTTGTACTGGAGCCAGTACACCGCCAACCGGCTCGAACTCGCCGAGCCGTTGTATCGCTTGATGTGGAGCGTGCTCCCGCGCTGCAAGCAGGACACCGCCGCGTATTTCAAGATGCGCGGCGCGCGTTATCCGATCTCGATGGGGCCGGACGGCGTCGAGACCGCCTCCAACCTGTTGCTCTCGACGTGGATCGGCGGCGGCGGTTGGCTGGCCGAACATTTCTGGTGGCATTACCGGTTCAGCGGCGATCGCGCGTTCCTCAAAAAGTATGCGTATCCATTGCTGAAAGAATGCGCGTTGTTCTATGAGGATTATTTGCAGGAGGACGCCGACGGAAAACTGGTTTTGTTTCCCACGGTGTTCATGGAGGTCGCGATCGGATCGGTGGACGGCGCCGGAAAAAATTCGTCGTGGGATCTGCCGGTGGTGATCCGCACGTTTCAGATGGCGCTCGACGCCGCGGAAGAACTCGGCGTGGACGCCAAGCTCCGCGCCCAATGGCGCAAGCTGCTGCCGCGGCTGCCTCCCCTCCCCGCCGACGAACGCGGCGTGTGGCTGGAGTTCGCCGACAAGGGCGGGCTGTGGCATCAGTGGGATTGGGCGCGCTTCATGGCGGTGTTCCCGATGGAGCTGGTGAGCCGCGACACCGGTCCGACAACTCTGCGCGCGCAGGCGCAGCGGACGGCGGATGAGTTGTACGCGTTTCGCCCGGATGTCCGCCAAGGCGACTGGTTTCTGGCGTCGTATGGCGGGTTCGCCGGCATGATCCTCGCCGTCAGCCTGCTGCGGCTCGGCCAGGTTCCGCGCGGGATGGAGATGGCCGAACACGTATGCCAGACGGTGAACTCCTCGGGCTTCATTCAAAACCCCGATGCCGGCCATTTCCAGGTGGACGCGCCGCCCGGCTTCGGCGTGTTCCTCAACGAAATGCTGCTGCAAAGCCACGACGGCGTGCTGCGCGTATTTCCCGCTGTGCCGCCCAGTGAGGCGAACGCCTGCTTTCATTCACTCCGCGCGCAAGGCGGTTTTCTCGTCACGTCGGAACGGCGGGAGAACCGCGTTCAGTACGTGATCGTCCAGAGCCTGGGCGGACGCCCGCTACGGATGCTGAATCCGTTCGTCGGCGAGCCGGACACGGGCGTCGAGGTGAAGGTCTATGAACTGACCAAGGACACGCGCTTCGACACGGTAGCCGATCAGGCCCGCCAGCGCGCGATCTACAACCGCATCCATGTACCGGGCGAGATCCTCGAGTTTCCGACCCGGCCGGGCCGCGTCTATCTGATCAGCAAAGAACTCCCATGGTTCAGCGACATCCCGACGGAAGAAATCACGTGAGCCCTCCTCGATCACTCGCCGCGCGAGGCGCGGCGGCGGCGCAGCCCTTGCGTCGGGCCGCGTCTTCGCTCAACGAAACGTCTGACGGCGCCGGAACGAATCCTTTCGCTTTGAAAAACAATCTTCTCCTCAACGAGCCTTTGGTGGACTGGCGGTTTCTCGACGACCTGCCGCAGCGACGGCGTCGCCCGGCATGGGTGACAAACGAACCCATCGCCTGCGTCGGCGCGTGGGAGACGTTGTTCCACCGCCGCCGCACCGGTCAGGCGCAGGTGAACGACGAGGAACTGTACGCATACGAGCACACCGAGAAATTCGTAAAAGAAGTCCTCGGCGTCGGCGCGACGGCGCTCATCACGGCGTACGACAAAAACTACTTCGTGGACGAGGAGGAGTTCGCGCTCAAGAAACAGCTCGCCGCCCACTGCAAGAGGCATGGGCTGAAGCTCGGCGTCTATCTTCGCGCCGACCAGATTTATTCCGAGACGTTTGCCGACCGGCTCCAGCGCGAAGACCTGCTCGCCCGGGATGCGCGCGGGCAAGCGACGGCTTATGGCAACCAGGAATGGCGCAAGAACGTCTGCTTCCACAAGCCGAATAACCTCGCCGCGTTCAAGGCTTCGATCCGCCGCGCCATCACCGAACTTGGCGTGGACCTGTTGCACCTCGACGGCTTCGAAGTCGGCGGCACGGAAACGGTCAACGCCTGCCGCTGCGACGCCTGCCGTCGCGACTTCACCGCGTTTCTCCAACGCCGCTGGGGCGACGATCCGCGCGCCTGCAAACGCCGCTTCGGCCACACGCATCTCGAAGGCATCGAGCCGCCCGGTCTGAGCGCCGTGCCGTCCATCCCGTCCGGGCGCGTCGTCGACCCGGTCTGGCAGGAGTGGATTCGTTTCCGCTGCACGTGGACGGCACGCGTGGGGCGCCTCGTCTCCGAGCACGCGCACGCGCTCAATCCGAACGTCGCGATCCTCGGCAACAACGCGCTGGCGGTCCGCGAGAACGCCGCGTTGCTCTGCGGGTACGACTCGGACAGCTATTGCCGTCACGTGGACATCATGTGCAACGAAGATGGGTTTCACGCGCATCTCGACGATGCGGGCCGCGTCATCCAGCGCGCCCGTCAGCACAAGCTGGCGACGGGGGCGTTTCTGTTCAACTACATGCACAATCCCGCCCTGCCCGCGCGCGACCTGCGCCGACAGATGGCGCACGCGGCGGCGTTCAACGCGGGGCGCGTCACCTGTCTCGGCCACGCGCCCGGCTGCTACGCCGATTTTCGTCTCGCGGGCGACGTGAAACGACGCTTTCTCGACTGGCTCCACCGGCACTGGGAGCATTACCAGAACCTCGAGACGATTGCCGACGTGACGGTCTGGCGCGAGGCGCGCGCGATGGCGCTTGCCGAGCCGCTTACCTACGCAACCGCGATGCAATGCGAGCAATTGCTCATCGAAGATCGGACGCCGCTCCACATCGTGGCGGGCGATTGGCCGGCGGACACGCGCGTGTTGGTGTTGCCGGATCTCGCGTTCCTCGACGACGCCCAATGCGATCGCGTGACGAAGTTCGTCCAGGCCGGCGGCAACCTCCTCGTGATCGGACAAACTTCCACGCTCGACGGCTGGGGACGCCGCCGCGGCGACTTCGGATTGCGCCCCGTGCTGCCCGACGCGGTGCGGATGCCCGGACTCGTCTTCGACCAACACGCCGCCCACGCCAACGATCCCATCGCGGCCGGACAGGCGGCGCTCGGCGACAAACTCCATTGGGCGCGGCATCAAGTGGGCGCGGGTCGGGTGGTCTATATCCCCGAGTTGGTCGCGCCATCCACCCAACCCAGCCTGCTCAACGCCGACCACACCTACAACTTCGGCCTCGACCTGACCAACTGGCGCGTCCCCGAACGCGCCGACGAACTCCGCAAGGCGCTGGCCTGGCTGCTCGGCGGGCGTCCGACCTTCGCCGTGCGCGCCAAGCGCGGCGTCCTGGCCAATTATTATCGTCAGAGGGACACCGGGCGACTCTATGCGCACCTGGTGAACCTGCACGAAAAACCGGTCGGACGCATCACGGTGGGCGTTGCCGCCGAAGAGAAAACCTTCCGCGCGAGCGTCCTTACCCCCGACCGTGATGCCGCACGCAAGCTCACCTGCCGCGCGTCCGGCGAACGCGGCACGGTGACGCTGGAGAATCTTGATGTGTACGCGGTAATCGTGATCGAAACCGCGAATGGACGCCAATGAACACGAAGTTCCTGATGGTTCAGGTGCGGTTTCCGAAAACAATTCGCGTGCATTCGCGTGCATTCGCGGCTCGCAACTATCGGACAACGTGAAGCAAGCTCTCCGCCCCTTCCCCAAACAGAACTGGAAATTCAACCGGGCCATCCGCGCGGAGTTCCGCCGACGCGGGTTCTTCGCCGAGCCGGGCCACTATCTCAAGGATCACACCTGGATCGAGCACGAGGGACGGTGGCACGTGTTCTTCATCCGCGGCGTCGAAGTCGGCGCCTTCACCGGCACGCGCGACCGCTGGGTCGGCCACGCGTCAACCGTCGACTTCATCCAATGGAAAATTCACACGCCCGTTCCGATGAACGGCGCGCCGTCCATCATCCGCTGCGGCCGATTGTTTTATCTCTACGCCAACCAGAAGGCGGACGACCCGAACGCGCCCGGTATCTGCCTTGCCACCTCGCCGGACCTCGAGCGCTGGACGGCGCATGAAAAATATCCCGTCTATTTCCCAAACCCGAAACTCTACGGCCGCCCCGGCATCCAGCATTGCCGGGATTACCATGTGATGCCGTTCGAGGGCGGCTACCTGATGTTGTTCGCCGAGATCACCAAGGACGCGCTCGGCTGCGTCGGCGCGATTCGATCGAAGAACCTGCTCGATTGGGAAGACCTCGGCCCGATCTTCAAACTGGACAAACCCGGCTGGGGTCACGCGCAATGGGAACGCGTCGGCTACGGCATCCCCGAGTCGCCGTTCCTCCTGGAGAAAGACGGGCGGTGGCACTTGCTGATCACCGACAATCTTCACACGCGCACCTACCGGCTCTGGTCGGATCACCCGCTGAAAGGCTGGTCGTGGAAGCGCAGCGCCTTCTTCCACGGCGCGCCGACAGGCTGGGACTGGGCGGGCGAGCCACGCATGGATCCATCCGCCGCCGCCGGCGTCTCCGCGGCCTACGAACTGTTCGAAACGCAATTCGGCTGGCTGGTGAGCTACTATTTCTACGATCCCGTCGAAAAGAAGAGCGTCCTGCGCGTCGAACCGGTCGCATGGCGCGACGGCCATCCCTTCATTCAGCCGCGGTGGAAGCATTGGCCAAACAAGAAGCCAGGGGGGGTGATTTGAACCGCGAATGGACGCGAATGGACGCGAATATTCAGATGGTTTGGGTTCGGTTTCTGGAAACAATTCGCGTTCATTCGCGTTCATTCGCGGTTTAAAATTATCGGACAACATGAAGCGAAACTTCTTTCATCCCATCGTTTCGCCTCCGTCCAGATCCGGGCGGGCGGTTTCCTTTCGTCGCTCGCTCGGGCGGCGGCCTCCTCTCCATGCGTTGCGCGTCGAGCGCGTGGAGCGTCAGGAGTTCGCCGACTACATCCGCGAGAAGATCCTCTACACCCTCGAACCCGACCTGGCGACGGTCGCGTGGGTCTGTCGACCCCAAAAGGCGGGGCGATGGCCGGCGGTGCTGTGCTGCCACGGCGCGGGGCCGGGCAAAGACCCGCTCGTCGGATTCTGGAACGGACGAGAGTGCCTCGAGTACCACAAGAATTCCGCCGTCCGTCTCGCGCGACGCGGCTACGTGACGCTTGCGCCTGAACGGCGCGGCTTTGGCGAGTGCGCGGAACGGCCCTACAACCAGCAGTTCGAGCAATACTTGCGCGCGCTGGATGCGTTTTATCTCCGCACGCGCGGCGTCTCGCGCGTCGCGCTCGATACGTGGGATATGACGCGCGCGGTGGACGTGTTGACGCGGCGCGCCGAGGTGGATGCGGAACGGATCGGTTGCCTCGGCGTCTATGACGGCGCGACGGTCGCCGCCGGCGCCGCCGCGTTGGATCCCCGAATCAAGGCGGTCTGCGTAGCTTGTCCAACAGACGACCTCGCCCCCTTGCGGCTCGTAGCCCCTCGGCCGGTGCAAATTCAAATCGCCAACGCGGGTCCGCCCGCGCCCCGGAATCTGCGCTGGCGCCACGCGCGTCGGCATGTGTTCGACGGCGTAATCGAAGTCGATTTCCCCGCGATGGCGGATTGGATGGATCGTTTCCTGCGATGAAAACCCGACGCATCTACACGACGCACGATTGGCTCGCGGCCATGGCTCGCCACGCGCGCCCCTCCCTGCGGTTCACAGGGCGAACGCGGCGGGATTACGCGCAATGGCGGCGGCGTTTCGCGCGGCGTTACCGGGAAATGCTGGGACGTTTCCCCGCGCGCGTGCCGCTGCGATCGTCGGTGCTGGAACGGCGCGCGTTCGACGGCTACGTCCGCGAGAAGGTCGTGTTCGATTCGGAACGCTTCATGTCGGTGCCGGCCTGGGTCTGCCTTCCCAAACGCCGCGGAAAACATCCCGCCGTGATCTGCGCGCATGGGCACGGCGCGGGCGGCGGGAGCATGGTCGGCCTGGACCGTCGAGGAAACCCTCTCTACGACTACGCCAAGCAGCTCGCCTCGCGCTTGGCCGAGGCTGGTTACGTCGCCATCGCGCCGGACTGGCGGGCGTTCGGCGCGCGTTATGAACCGCCCGAGCGCGATCCTGCGCCGCGCGACCTCTGCAATCTCGCGCACCTCGTCGCCGAACATTTCGGGTACCATCAACTCGCGCTCAACATCTGGGACGCGATGCGCACGGTGGACTATCTGACGACCCGCCGCGACGTGGACGCGACGCGCCTCGGCTGCGTCGGCTGTTCGTTTGGCGGAACGATGACGATGTTCCTGGCGGCGACCGATTCGCGGATCAAGGCTGCGTGCGTCAGCGGATATCTCGCGGAAACCGCCGGAAGCCTGGCCGCATGGAGCACCTGCGGCTCCCAGGTGTTGCCGGACCTGTTGCGTTGGGGCGACCGCGCCGAGGTCGCCGGGTTGATCTGTCCGCGGCCGCTGCTGATTCAGGTCGGCGACTACGATCCGAGTTTTCCCGCGCGATCCGCCCTGCGCGAGTACGCGCGATTGAAAAGCATCTATTCCGCCGCGGGCGCGGGAGCGAGGCTCGCCCTGAATCGGTTCGACGGATGCCATGAAATCCATGCGCCTCCAATCCTCGCGTGGTTCGATCGTTGGCTGCGCGCCGGCTGAAATTCTGAAACGCCCGCGCGTCTCCCCTTCGCGCTTCCGGGGTCTGACGCCTCTTCCGGAGTCGTCACTCGACGCGAGCGCTCGCGCGCCGTCGAGGTCCGCCGATGAGACGCCGACTTGAACCTCGTCGCCCGCATCTTTCCCAGTTTCTCAGTGATGAAGGAGGCGCCTCCTCCTCCCGCCTATGCTTAAAACCTTTTAATCCCATTTTAACGCCTCTTTAAGGCCGGACGATTAGCTTGGGGTCGCATCCATCAACCCACGCCTCCGCCAACCATCACCCCATCGCCTCATGAACTCCAGCATCCAAGCCATCAACGAACACGTCCAGCGCGCCGCTTCCTGGGTGCCTCCGCTCCAGCAAGAGGTGGGACGCGTGATCATCGGTCAGAAAGATCTCGTCGACCGCCTCCTCGTCGGACTAATCGCCAACGGGCATCTCCTCCTCGAAGGCGTGCCGGGCCTCGCGAAAACTCTCGCGCTGAAAACCCTCGCGGGCGCGATCAACGCGAAGTTCCAACGCATCCAGTTCACCCCCGACATGTTGCCCGCCGACATCGTCGGCACGCTCGTTTACAACCCGCGCGACGGCAACTTCACTCAGAAGCGCGGCCCCGTCTTCGCGAACCTCATCCTTGCCGATGAAATCAACCGCGCGCCGGCCAAAGTCCAGAGCGCCCTGCTCGAAGCGATGCAGGAACGGCAGGTCACCCTCGGCGAGGAGACCTTGCCCCTGCCCGATCCCTTCCTCGTCCTCGCCACGCAGAACCCCATCGAACAGGAGGGCACCTATCCGCTCCCCGAAGCCCAGGTGGACCGCTTCATGCTCAAGCTCCGCGTGAATTATCCCACCCGCCCCGAAGAGCGCGCCATCCTTGACCGCATGGCAACCACCGCGCCGTCGCTCGACGTGCGACGCGTCCTGGATCCCGAGCACATCGTCGCCTCGCGCCAGGCCGTGGACAGCATCTACGTGGACGACAAGGTGAAGGACTACATCGTCGAGTTGGTCTTCGCCACGCGCGATCCGAAAGCCCACCGTCTCGATCTCGAGCCGTACATCCAGTTCGGCGCCTCGCCGCGCGCGACGATCAACCTCACCCTCGCCGCAAAGGCGTGGGCGTTTCTCCAAGGACGCGGCTACGTGACGCCGCAGGACGTAAAATCCATCGCCCCCGACATCTTCCGCCACCGCGTCATCGCGAGCTACGAAGCCGAGGCGGAAAACCTCACCAGCGACGACCTCGTCCGCCGCATCCTTGACGCGGTCCCCGTTCCTTGAACCCCGCTCGCCATTTTACCCAACTCGAAACCATGAAACTCCTCCGACTAAAACCCATCCACGGAATTCATCAGATGCTGCGAAGGTACAGCGACGTCGCCACGCCGCGCACCGGCCACATTCGTCCCCGTCTGCAGCCTCACCGCTGGCGCCGCCAGCCTCCCGCCTCGCAGAGCGGACGGCGTATCTTGGGAGAGGACCTCGGCGCGCCGGTCTATCTTCGCGAGCATCCGGAATTCTGACCCATGCGCCATCTCCTTGAAGTTTCCTCGCCGAGATCGAGCCGACAAACCTCGCCGGCTTGAACGATCGAAGAGCCCTCTCCCCCCATGAACCCAGCGTCCGCCCGCGAGATCCTCCGCAAGGTGCGTCATGTCGAGATCCGCACTCGCCGCCTCGTCACCGACGCGCTTGCGGGCCAGTACCACTCGGTCTTCAAAGGGCGCGGGATGAACTTCGAGGAGGTTCGCGAGTACGTGCCGGGCGACGAGGTGCGTTCCATTGACTGGAACGTGACCGCCCGCAGCGGACGTCCTTTCGTGAAGAAGTTCACCGAAGAACGCGAACTCACGATCCTCCTCCTCGTAGACGTGAGCGGCTCGAACGACTTCGGATCGACCACGCAGAGCAAACGCGAACTCGCCGCGGAACTCGGCAGCGTGCTCGCCTTCTCTGCAATCCGAAACAACGACAAGGTGGGCGTGATCCTGTTCACCGATCGGATTGAACTCTACATTCCTCCGCGCAAAGGGCGTTCCCATGTGCTCCGCGCGATCCGCGACATCCTTTTCCACGAACCCAAGGGGCGCGGCACCGCCCTCGGCGCCGCGCTCGATTTCACGGTGCGGATCGCCAGCCGCCGCGCCGTGATGTTCCTCATCTCGGATTTCCAGGACACCGGCTACGAGACCCCGCTGCGCATCGCCGCCCGACGGCACGATCTGGTGGCTGTCCACGTGCGCGACCGCCGCGAACAAGCGCTCCCTTCCCTCGGACTCCTCACCGTCGAAGACCCCGAGACCGGCGAACAATGCCTCCTCGAAACGAACCGGCGCGAAACTCGCCTCAAGTTCTCCGAACTCGCCGAGGCGCACCAGAGCACGCTCCGCTCCACGCTGCGTCATGCGGGCGTTGACGCCCTCGACCTGGAAACCGGCGCATCGTACATCGCCCCTCTGACGCGCTTCTTCGCGCGCCGCGCCCGCCGACGATGAGCACGCTCCTTTTCATGCGTCAGACGCTCCGTTCCTGGGGCGCGCTCCTCGCGATGACCCTCGCCCTGAGTTTGCCGTCGCGCGTTCTCTCCGCGCTGCCTGCGGTTGCGCCGACGAACGACATCCGCGACATCCGCGGCGTAGTGCCCGTACCCACCTCATGGAAAGGGCTGGCCTGGACGGCCGCGGCGCTCGGACTCGCCGCGGCCTCCGTCGCCTTCGCGCGTTGGC
>JABWAM010000210.1 GCA_013360985.1 Verrucomicrobiia bacterium
GTGAGGAGTCAGGAATCTCGACACGCCCCACCCCTCCGATCCTCAATGGATGATGATGAAAGGATCTCTCTGAAAATGGAGCTTATCCGTGGATTTGGGCCGATCCCTGCGTGAATCCGCGCAGGATCAGAGATTGAAGTAGCGCTCGGGAACTTTCACAAGATCCCCCGCTTGGAGCTCGAGATCGTTCTCTTGGCGCCCCTCTTTGAGGATGGCAATCACGTCGGCCACGATTTTCTCTTTCTGTCCGCCCACCCCACGGCGAATCACTTCAACTTTTCGTCCGTTCGCCCACTTGGCGAGTCCGCCGGCCTTCTCGATCGCCGCGCTCAGGAGATAGGGCTTCGCGCGAGACATCTGCTGCGTGCCCTGCAAGCGAACGCATCCGACCACCGTCACCGCCCCGACAGCCGCATCCTCCGGCGCGACGGCCGCAGGAACGTCCGGCGCAAGGGCGTACGCCTCTTCCGCGCCCGCGCCCCAAGGGAGCAGGCCGACAAGAAGACCGACCAAAAACAGGGATGACTTTCGAAGCATGGAGGGAGGGATGCCCGGACAAACTCGCACAAAAAAAGCCGAAGGCAAATGGCGCGGCGGAAAAACGGCGCGCCGTGACGCCTCGGTTTTGCCGATCCGTCCCCACGGTGGGACGCGAATTTTTAAACATCTGATAGAAATGCGGAAAACGCTATCGGCTCCCCGGCTTCTGAGGCGGGATCGCCGCGAGATCGGGCGGCAGCCGATCGGCGGGAAAGGTCTCCACCTCCATCTTCACCAGCGAAACAAACGGCGCGCCGAAATCAGGCGGTTCCGCGGAGCGATCCACGAGAACCGCCACGGCGGCGACGATCCCGCCCCGCGCGCGGACGATGTCGAGCGTCTCGCGCACGCGCCCCCCCTGGGTCACCACGTCTTCGGCAACAAGAAACCGTTCCCCTTTCCCCACAGCGAACCCGCGGCGCAGGACGAGTTTCCCCTCCTCTTTCTCCGCGAAAATGTGGCGGACGTCGAGAGCCCGGGCGAGCTCATGCCCCACGAACAATCCGCCGAGCGCGGGCGAGATCACGGCGTCCACCGGCGCGCCCGCGAGTTTTTCCGCGAGCGCCGCGCAAAGCCGCGCCGCGAGGCGCGCATGCTGAAGCGCCAGCGCGCACTGGAAGTACTGCCGGCTATGGCGTCCGGAGCGGAGAATAAAATGCCCGTCCAGCAACGCGCCGGAGCGGCGGAAGGCATCGAGCGCCTCGGTCTGCGTCACTGGACCTCCTCGTACCAGGCCATCTGAATCGCCTCGAGGATCGCCTCGTTCGAGCCTTCGGGGGAATCCCCGAAATTCTCCAAACCGAGCACCAACTGGTGCAGCTTGGGAAAACTCAGCTTCAAAGGGTCCTGATCGGGGAACTTGTCCATGAGCGCCCAGGCGATCTCCTCCGCATCCTTCCACGTGAGCTTGTTCATGGCCATGCATCTACCGCGTCCGATCCTCCGAGGCAAGCCGTCGGGCGCGCGCTCCAATCTCCGCATCAAGCATAGGGACACCCATCCTCGCTCGATAAATGGGTGATGCCTTCACCGCATTTCGTGTGGAAACCGCCGCGGCAGCGGCGTCCACCCTCGCTTCGCGACCGGGCGAATTTTTCCCAAGTGCGGACGATGGAAAGGGAGAGCGAAGCCGGTATGTCTCCCGAAACTTTTCAGGACCGGCCGAGCCGCCGCACCCTACTTGGGGGGAGCCTGAAATCTCGATGCAACCCACCCCTCCGATCCTCGATGGATGAGGAGGAGGTCAACTCTCTCGACACGAAGCTGATCCGTGGATTTGGGCGCGCGCGCCCGCGCTTGCGCTCCGCGACGAAATCGCCATGCTCTCTCACGTTCGTTCACCGCGCCCGCCCCATGCCCTCCGTTTTTGCCCCAGGCCGCCTCGAGTTGATCGGCAACCACACCGATTACAACGAAGGCTATGTCCTGGCGTTCGCCCTCAACCTGGGCGTCACCGCCGAGGGCGAAGCGCGCGCCGACTCCAAGGTCCGTCTCGTCAGCTCGGAATTTGGCGAAACCACGTTCGACCTGACCTCCCTCGAAAAAGATCCCGCCGCGCCATGGGCCGACTACGTCAAGGGCGTCCTCCATCTCCTTCAGCAGGCGGGCGCGCCCCTCGGCGGCTTCGAGATGCGCCTCGCCTCGACGCTGCCCGTCGGTTGCGGGATGAGTTCGAGCGCCGCCGTCGAAGTCGCCACGGCGCTTCTCGTCCAAAAGATCTTCGACTTCGAGACCGGCGATCCTAACGATCCCTCAACGCGCATGGGGCTGGCCCGCCTCTGCCGCGCCGCCGAGAACGATTTTGTCGGGATGCAGTGCGGCATCCTCGACCAGGCCTCTTGTCTCCTGGGCAAAAAAGGACAGGCGATTTTCCTGGATTGCCGCACGGAGGAGGCGGAATCCGTGCCCCTGCCGCCCGACCACTGCTTCGTCGTCTGCCACACCGGCGCCGCGCACGCCCTTCTCTCCTCCAAATACAACACGCGCCGCGGCGAATGCCGCGACGCCGTGCGCGTCCTGCAATTCAAGGAACCCCACGTCGCGGCCCTGCGCGACGCCACTCCCGAGATGCTCCACCGTTACGCCTCGGAGTTCCGCCCCCAGGTCTTTCAGCGCGCGATGCATGTGGTCAACGAAAACGCCCGCGTCCTCGCCGCGCGCGACGCGATGCGCGCCGGCGACGTACGCCGCCTCGGCCAGCTCCTCTTCGAATCGCACGAAAGTTCCCGGGACGCCTTTGAGAACAGCACGCGCCACCTCGATCAGCTTGTCGAGATCGCCCGGGATCTCCCCGCCTGCCTGGGGGCGCGCCTCACGGGAGGCGGCTTCGGAGGCGCCACCCTCCATCTCGTCGCCCGCGCCGACGCCGCGGCGTTCGCCGCGCAGCTTGCCGAGATCTACCGAAAAGCGACCGGGAAAGAACCGCGCGCGTGGATCGTCGAGGCTGAGGAGGGCGCCCGATAAGCTTGCGCTTCCTCATGCTCGACTACGCCAAAGACCTCAACCCGCAACAGCTCGCCGCCGTTCAGGCCGAACCGGGACCGATCCTCGTCATCGCGGGCGCGGGCAGCGGCAAGACGCGCACGCTGACCTATCGGGTCGCCTGGCTCATCGAGAACGGCCTGCCGCCGGACCGCCTCCTCCTCCTCACGTTCACCAACAAAGCCGCGCGAGAGATGCTCGATCGCGCCGCCGCCCTCTTCCCGTTGGACAGCGGCCAGATCTGGGGCGGCACGTTTCATTCCTTCGCGAACCGCATCCTCCGCCGGCATGCCGCCGCGCTCGGCTACCAATCGAGCTACGCGATCCTGGATCGCGAGGACTCCAAGGACCTCCTCGCCGCCTGCATCCCGGACGCGGGCGTGGACGTCAAGGCGCGGCGCTTCCCGAAGCCGGAGGTCCTGATCGAAGTCTTCAGCCTCGGCGCGAACACGGGCCGCGCCGTGGAAGAGATCGTCGCGCGCCAGTTCCCCTGGTTCGAGGAGGTCGTTCCCGACATGGAGCGCATCGCGCGGCTCTACGCCGAACGCAAGCTTCGCTCCAACGCGATGGATTACGACGATCTCCTGCGCAATCTCCTGAAACTCCTCGAAACCCGACCCGAAGTCGCCGAGCTCTACCAACGCCAATTCCTCGCGATCCTCGTGGACGAGTTCCAGGACACCAATCGCATCCAGTCCGACCTCGTGGACCGCCTCGCCGCCCGCCATCGCAACGTGATGGTCGTCGGAGACGACGCGCAGAGCATCTACAGTTGGCGCGGGGCGAACTTCCGCAACATCATGGAGTTCCCGAAGCGTTACCCGAACGCGCGCATCTTCAAGATCGAGCAAAACTACCGCAGCACCCCGCAGATCCTCACCCTCGCGAACCATGCGATCGCCGCCAACACGCAGCAGTTCCACAAAAACCTTCAACCGACGCGCGCGAGCGGCCCCATCCCTCAGCTCGTCCCCGTCTTCAACGCCTCCGAGCAGGCCGCCTTCGTCGCCGGCCACCTCCTCGAACTCCGCGACCAGGGCGTGGAGATGCGGGAAATGGCGATCCTCTATCGCTCGCATTACCACTCCATGGAGCTCCAGATGGAGCTCACCCGACGGAACATCCCCTTCGCGATCACCTCGGGCCTTCGCTTCTTCGAACAAGCGCACATCAAGGACCTCGCCGCGCACCTGAAGCTGGCGGTGAACCCGCGCGACGAGCTCGCCTTCAAACGCCTCGTTCGCATGCTGCCGAAGATCGGCGCGGCAACGGCCGCCAAACTCTGGGCCAAACTCCTCGCCGCCCTGGACGCAGCCGCCGGCGCGCCGGC
>JABWAM010000211.1 GCA_013360985.1 Verrucomicrobiia bacterium
CCGGTGACTACCGCTGTTTTTCCCTCAAGTTGCATTTTCTTGATCTCCGGATCGGAATCGATGTTTTGCCGCCGACCGCGCATATCCAGGCTTGGTGCCCGGTCGGTGTGCCCGTGGGTGCCGCCGGGGCCTCGGGTCGGCCCGGCGTCAAATGAATGATCATTCAGTCAGATTTTGAAGTCAACCGGAATTTGAAGGCGGCAGGGCAGAGCGTATTTTCCCTTTAAGGCTGGATTGTGGGCGATTGGCTACTTGATTTTCATGGATCGACGTGCCACGCTGAAAATGAATGGGGAGTCAGTCAAGTGTGACCGGTATTCAAACTCGCATCGAGCCGCGTGACTGGCTCCGCCCTCTCGACCCACGCAAGCGAAAGGAAATCATGATCTCCCTGCATATCGATGGAGCGGTCGCCACCGCAACGCTTTGCCGCCCCCCGGTCAACGCCATCAACGACGAGTGGCTCGATCGCCTCGAGGAAGTGCTGGACCGCGTCGAGGCCGCAGGCGATCACCGCTCGCCGCACCTCTGCGGCGGGAGCGTTCACGAAGACGCCGATGCGAAGGAGAAGCGGCGGCAGGCGGCGACAAATGGCGGCGGCGCGGGCGAGCGTCACGCGCCGTGGACTCTCGGGGGCGAAGATCAGCCCGAGGGCGTCGGCGCCCGCTCGTGCGGCGAGAAGGGCGTCTTCGACGTTGGTGATGCCGCAAATTTTCACCCGCACCATGGATTTTCTTTAGCCGAAAGAGGGCGCGACCTCAAGCTGGCGAGACCTCCGTCAAAAAAACCGGTCTTTCGCTGTTGACAAGCTTTTCGCGGGACGGTTAAACCCCATCTCCCAACGAGGAGAACAACCCTATGGCTGAAAAGAGCACTGAAGAGAAAGTTAAAGACATCATCGTGAAACAACTCGGCGTCGAAGCTGCGCAGGTCACCCCATCCGCCAAATTCGTGGAGGATCTCGGGGCCGACTCTCTGGACGTCGTCGAGCTGATCATGGCCTTCGAAGAGGCGTTTGGCGCCGACATTCCCGACGGAGAGGCCGAGAAGCTTCTGACCGTCGGCGATGCGGTCCGTTACATCACGGAGAAACAGGGAGGCGCCTAACCTTTCCGCGACCGCGGATCGAGCGACCTCCGAATCCTGGGGGGCGTATCCGCCTTGAGAGAGACGGCATCCATGGGGCTTCCGACTGATTATCCGCGCGTGGTGGTGACCGGTATCGGGGTGGTGACTCCGCTGGGGCGGGACCTTGCGGCCCTTTGGGCGAGTCTGCTTGCCGGAAAATCGGGCATTCGCCGCGTCACGGCGTTCGACGTTTCCGCGTACGATTGCAAGATTGCCGGCGAGATCCACGGATTCGAAGGCGCTCCGTTCTTTCGTTCTCCCCGCGACGCCCGTCGTTGCGACCGCTTTGTGCAACTCGGCCTCGCTGCCGCCAAACAGGCCCTCGCCGATTCGGGCATCGATCTCGCGAAAGAGGATACCGAACGCGTCGGCGTGATGGTCGGATCGGGCGTCGGCGGATTGAAGAGCATGGAGGATCAGCATGCCCTGTTGCTCGCGCGCGGGCCCTCGCGTCTCTCGCCGTTCATGATTCCGATGATGATCAGCAACATGGCTTCGGGGATCATCTCCATGGAGCTCGGCGCGCGCGGCCCCAATATGGCCGTGACGACCGCGTGTTCCACCGCGGCCAACACCATCGGCGAATCGTTTCACGCGATCCGGCGCGGCGAAGCCGATCTCATGTTCGCCGGAGGCAGCGAGGCCACCATCTGCCCGCTCGGGATCGGCGGGTTTTCGGCGATGCGGGCGCTGAGCACCCGCAACGACGAGCCTGAGAAGGCGAGCCGTCCGTTCGATCGGGACCGCGACGGTTTTGTGATGGCGGAAGGCTCGGGGGTCCTGCTCCTTGAAGAGTTCGAGCATGCCAGAAAACGCGGCGCGCGAATCTACTGCGAAATCGTCGGCTACGGCAACACGGCCGACGCCCATCACATGACGGCGCCGCCTCCCGAAGGCGAAGGCGCCGCGCGCTGCATGACGATGGCCCTCCGCACCGGACGGCTCAATCCCTCCGACATTTCCTACATCAACGCGCACGGGACCTCGACGCCGCTCGGAGACGTTTGCGAGACGAAGGCCCTGAAGACCGTCTTCGGCGCGCACGCCCGCAAGATGGCCATCAGTTCCACCAAGTCCATGACCGGCCACCTCCTTGGCGCCGCCGGCTCGGTCGAGATGGCGATTTGCGCCAAGGCGATCCAAGAAGACAAAATTCCTCCCACCATCAATCTCGACCACCCCGATCCCGAGTGCGACCTCGACTACGTGCCGAACGTCGCGCGGGAATGTCGGGTGGACGCCATCCTCAGCAACTCGTTCGGTTTCGGCGGCCACAATGCCTGCATTGCCGCTCGGAAACTCTCCTGACCTCGCGGGCGCCCCTTCCTCCCTCTTCATGAAGCCCGAGATCCATCCCCAGTATGTCGAAGCCACGATCACCTGCGCCTGCGGCCACGTGATGCGCACCCGTTCCACCCGCCCGAGCCTCCGCGTCGGCATCTGCTCGAAGTGCCACCCTTTCTTCACCGGCCAGCAGAAGTTCGTGGACACCGCCGGACGCGTCGAGCGTTTCCAACGCCGTTTCGCGGCGAAGGCCGCCGCCGACGCGGCGGCCCCCAAGAAAAAGAAGAAGGCGCGAAAGTAGGACGCGGCGCAGCGCGCTTTTTCGCTTTTCCGACCTCGGCGGCGAGGGCATCGTGTCCGTATGCCATCCGCAGGCGCACCCACCTCCGGCGCGCGCGAGGCCGTCGAGGCCCCGGACCCCGCCTTCGACCTCTCGCTCCGGCCGGCGGCCTTCGCCGATTTCACCGGTCAAGCGCGCGTCAAGGAGCGCCTCGGGATTCTCGTCGAGGCGGCGCGGCAGCGGAAAGACGTCCTCTCCCATCTGCTTTTCATCGGTCCGCCCGGACTCGGCAAGACCACGCTCGCGCATATCGTGGCGAAGGCGATGGGCGCGACGATCAAGTGCACGAGCGGGCCTGTCATCGAGAAGGCGGGCGATCTCGCGGGGCTCCTCACCTCGATGGAAGAGGGCGACGTCCTGTTCATCGACGAGATCCATCGTCTCCCCGCCACGGTGGAAGAATACCTCTATCCGGCGATGGAAGACTTCAAGCTCGACATCATCATCGACACCGGCCCGAACGCGCGTTCGGTGAGGCTGAATCTGCCGCGCTTCACTTTAGTCGGCGCGACCACGCGGAGCGGCCTCCTCAGTTCTCCGCTCCTCGGGCGCTTCGGCGTTCCCTACCGCCTCGATTACTACACCGCCGAGGAATTGCGGGAAGTCGTCCTCCGTTCCGCGCGCATCCTCAACGCCGACGCCGACCGCGAAGGCGCGCTCGAGATCGCGCGGCGTTCGCGAGGCACCCCGCGCGTCGCGAACAACCTCCTGCGCATCGCGCGCGAATACGCGCAGGTCCGCGCAGGCAACCGCCTTACGCGCGAGGCGGCCCAGGCCGCGCTCTCTCTCTGGGGGATTGATGAGGACGGCCTCGACGAAATGGACAAGCGCCTGTTGGAGACGCTCGTCCACAAGTTTGCGGGCGGCCCCGTGGGCATCGCTTCGCTGGCCGTGGCCGCCGGGGAGGAGCCCGGCACGATCGAGGAAGTCTACGAACCGTTCCTCATCCAGGAAGGCTATCTCCGCCGCACCCCGCAAGGGCGCGTGGCCTCCGAGCGCGCATGGACGAAGCTGGGCGTCAAGCCGCGCGGCCAACCCGATCTCTTCGCCTCCGCGTGAGCGCGCCGCTTTTCGACCGTTTCCGCATCGCGCGCAAACCGCTGGCTCAGCGAGCGAATCGCGTGACCGCCGACCGCGATCTCGTCCATTCGACTCAGGCGCCGCGTTCGCTTTCCGCCGGGAACGCGGCGGTCGTGAACGAGATCGTCGGTTGGATCCGCGCGGCACGCGCCGCGCGGCGTCCCGTGATTCTCGCCACCGGGGCGCACACCTTCAAGAACGGCCTCGCCCCCGTGCTGATCGCGCTCATGGAGAAGGGATGGCTGACTCATCTGGCGAGCAACGGCGCCGGCATCATCCACGATTGGGAACTCGCGTGGCTTGGCGCGACGAGCGAGCACGTGCGGCGCAATGTCGAGCAGGGCGAGTTCGGGACGTGGGAAGAAACCGGCTTCTTCATCAATCTCGCCCTCGCCGCGGGCGCCTTCGAGGGACGCGGTTACGGCGAGTCGGTGGGAAGACTCATCGAGACCGAAGGGCTCGATCTCCCGTCGGAAGCGGACCTCGAACAGGTCGTGCGCGCGACGCTCGCCGCCGATC
>JABWAM010000212.1 GCA_013360985.1 Verrucomicrobiia bacterium
GGCGGGCGGCCTCCGCCGCGTCCCGCACGGGCCGCACGAAAACCGTCCGGCGCAATCCTGAGGGCGCGCAATCTTTCTCGCGATGCAGGATGACATGTCGCCCGAACCAGCGCGCGCGGCCGGCGGACGCGCGAAATCGCCACTGTTGATCAAAGCTCTCCCGATCGAGGGCGTCCGCGGCGCCGGCGGGCAGCGTCCGATCCAAAAGATCGAGCTCAACGCCCAGCCGGGCCGCGAAACGCGACGGGGAAACCGCCCCGCCCAGATCGACGAAAACGCACGACGGCGAAAGGCAACCGCGCGTGTCGTAGAGCGCGATTTCGCGGGCCAATCGCCGCGCCGTTTCTCTCGCGCGAACCGGCGTCAAGATCCGCTGCGAAACCCAGGCCGCTCCGGCCTGCGGCCCGAAGGCGATCAGCGGCGTCCGATGCCCCAGGCTGCGGCGGAGCGTCTGAAGCGTGACATCTCCTCCGTAAGCCACCACGGCGTCCGGTTTCCTCTCCTGGCGAAGGGACGCGCCGGGACGCAGGACGCGCGAGGGAAGATCGCGTCCGCCCACGGCCTTCGCGCTCGCCGCGAGGAGCCGGGCAAAAGTCGGCTCGCGACGAGAAGGGCGAAAGACGGGGACTTTCCCCGCGAGCCAGACCGCCGTCGCCGATTGCCACGCCGCGGCAAATACCGTCGAAGGCAGGATGAGCAACACCTCGCCCGCGCGG
This sequence comes from Verrucomicrobiia bacterium, assembly GCA_013360985.1. Classification (GTDB taxonomy): domain Bacteria; phylum Verrucomicrobiota; class Verrucomicrobiia; order JABWAM01; family JABWAM01; genus JABWAM01. Next base: position 717 of record JABWAM010000212.1, read on the forward strand.
CGGCCTTTGGCGCAACCGATCTCGGCGCGCCGACGGAGCGAAGGAGAGAGGGCTTCGCCGACCCATCGGGCGACGGCAGACGGCGTCCACCCGGCGAACGCCGCGCGCAGACAGGCCTCCGTCATGACCGGCGAAAACGGCGCGCGCTTGGGAATCATCCTCCGCGCGCGGCGCATCCAGGGCGACCGTGGCGCCCGCCAGGCGCCGGCCAGGCGGACGATCGCCTGAAGGCGCCGGTCAAGCCTTTGCGGAGGGGGGATCTTCCGGCGGCGGCTCGTCCACATCGGGATTCTTCGAGGGCGATCCTTCCTCGGGATCGAGCGGATCTTCATCTTCAGCGGACTCCTCCTCTTCCTCAGGCGCCAGCATCTCCTTCGCGAGCGACTCGGAAATTTTCTGTAGATCGTCGGACCGGTCCTGCGCTTCGTCGAAGACATGCTTCGCGACGAAGATCGGCGCCTTGGCCTGCAGCGCGATCGCCAGGCTATCGCTCGGCCGCGCGTCAATCTCAACGAGTTTCGTCCCCAGCTCGTTCTGCTGCCGCAAGAAGAGGCGCGCGAAATAAGTGTCCTCCTTGAGATCGTTGATGATCACCCGTTCCGCTTTGAGGCCGAATCCCGTGAAGATATGACCGATCAAATCGTGGGTCAGCGGGCGCTCCGTGCTCACACCTTTCATGTGCAGAAGGATCGCCTGCCCCACCGCGGAATCCACGAAAATCACGAACGTCTTTTCGTCGTTGCCGAGAAAGACGGCGCACCCCCGCGGGGTCGGCACCACCGTATGCACCTGAATGGGCACAAGTCCGTTCTTCACGCCTTCATGCTATCAGAAGACGCCGCGCGCGCAACTCGCGACCGTCGACGCGCCGCGAAGCTACCGCGGCGAATGGACGGCGGAACTGCGGATCGCCTGCCACTCGAGCTGAAGCCGATTTCGGCGAACGGGATCCTTCCAGTCACGGGCAACCGCCGCGTCGAACGCGGCTTCGCTCCACGGCATGCGCATGCGTTCCCGCTCGGCCGGCGAACGGTCGATGACGACCGCGCCGAGAAGGGCGTTGAGCGGACTCCAGCGTCGCGCCCCGAGGCGCGCCTCGTAACGAAGCGGACGCAGATCGCGAAACGGATTGGTCTTCACGAGCGTCACGCCCGCGAACTTTGCGTAGAGCGCGGGGCGCACCGACATGCGCTCGATCGAAAACTTCCGCGGGCCGGCGGGATGCCCGCGCGGCGCCATCCAGAGCGATTGCCCTTCCTCCGACAGCACGAACTCGACGAACGCCCGGGCAACTTCCAGGTTCGGCGCGCCTTTGAGAATCGCCAGGGCGTCCGCCGTGAGCACCGATTCGCCATCCGGAATGACGAGGCTCATCCGGTCGCTTCCCGTCTCGGCGATCTGGACCTGGCCGTAGAAATCCACAACCACGGCGGCGGCGGTGTTCCCCAAGGCGCACCCCTTCGCGGCGGCGCTGTTGCTGCGGTCGAACTGGCGGATGTTTCGTCCGATCCCGAGGATCACCTCCCATCCCTTCTCCCAGCCGTAGGCTTGAAGAATGCTCTCGTAGACCATGTGGGTCGCCCCGCTGTTCCGCGGGTCGCCGGAACCCACCCAGCCGCGCAAGCGCGGATCGGCGAGATCGCGCCAGGTCCGCGGCGTCGGCAGCTGCATGCGGCGAATCACCTCGTCGTTTCGCAAAATGCCGAAGCTCGAGAGGGCCGAGCCGAACCAGCGCCGCTCGGGATCGTAGACTGGAAGGCCCGCGAGATCGGGCGGGATCCCCGCGAGCGCGGCGGGCGGAGGATCGAAGCGATCGAGGAGTCCCTGCCTCTCCAACTCGAGATAGGGATCGATCCCTCCGCCGAAAAAGAGGTCCACGCCGATGCCTTCGGGGTTTTGGCGGAACTCGGAGAGAATGAACCGCAGGTCGTCGGAGGTCCCTCCCATGTCGCGCCAATCCACGAAGACGGCTCGACCGGTCCTCGCGCGATGCCAATCGGAAAACGCCCGTCCAAATTCGACCTTGATCCCCTCCCAGTTCGGGGAAATGACGACGACGCGGTCCGCGGCCTCAAGCGGCGCGGCGAGGAGCGCAAAAAGGAACGCCGCTCCCGCCCCGCGCGCCGCGCCGCAGCGAAAACTGGCGCGGCAGCCGGCAAGGACATCCAGAAACTTCGGAGGAAGCACGGCGGAGAAGAGCGCACGCGCCGCCCGCCGGACCGTCAATCCCGGTTGCGAACGGTGTTCGCCAGAGCGATCATGCGCAACAGTTCGAGGAGCGCGGTCGCCAAGCCCGCCACGTAGGTGAGCGCGGCGGCGCCGAGCACTTTGCGGATCGCTTCGCCCTCCTCGCGATCCACGAGGCCAAGCTCTCCCAGCACGAGCTTCGCCCGTCGCGAGGCGTCGAACTCCACCGGAAGCGTGATCACCTGGAAGATCACGATCGCGGAGTAGCACCAGATCCCGAGTTGAAGCATCCAACCCGAGTGGATGAAAAGCCCGATGAAAAAGAGGATCATCCCCGCGCTCGTGGCGAAGTTCGTCACGCCGACGATGGACATCCGCATCTCGAGCGGCGCGTAGCGTTCTTTGTGCTGGATCGCGTGGCCCGCCTCGTGCGCGGCCACTCCGATCGCCGAGAGCGAGGAGACCCGGAAATTGCTTTCGGAAAGACGCAGGACGCGCGCCTTGGGATCGTAATGATCGGTCAGCTCGCCCGGACAAGCCTCGATGGCGACGTCGCGAATCCCGGCGCGGTCGAGGATGGCCTGGGCGACCTCCGCGCCGTTCATCCCCCGGCTCTGCGGCACGGCGTGATATTTGGCGTAGAGCGACCGCAGCTTGAACTGGGCGTACAGCGCTAGCAGAAATCCGGGAATCGGGATCAGGTCCCACCAGCCGAAGTAAAACATGCGTTTGTCCTTGTTGCGTTGGACGCGAGATTACCGTTTCGCGCTCAAATTTCAAGCGGGACCGCGCATCGGCTCAACCGCTCCGCGCCTCCCCGCCGGACGAGGACGACATCCTCGATGCGCACCCCGCCAACCGCCGCGTAGTAAAGCCCCGGCTCGACGGTCACCACATGTCCCGCGCGCAATTTCTGCGGGACGCGGCTGATCCGCGGCGCCTCGTGCACCTCCAGGCCGAGGCCGTGCCCGGTGCCGTGGAAAAAACCTTCGTATCGTCCGCCCGCGGCGCCGGTGCGGTATCCGAGCGATCCAAACAAGGCATGGACGCGCGCGTGGATCCGCCCGCCGTCGGCGCCGGCGCGAACGAGGCTCATCGCCAGAGCGTGCCCGCGCCGCACGGCGTCGTGCAACCGCCGCTGCGCCTCCGAGGCGCGCCCTTTCACGACGGTGCGCGTGAGGTCCCCGTGATATCCGCTCGCGAGGTCTCTCGGGAAGATGTCGAGGATGATGAGTTCGTTCGCGCGAAGCGGACCGGCGCCGCGCTCGTGCGGATCGCATCCCTGGATCCCTCCCGCCACAATCGGATGCGGACACTCGAACCCGCGCCGCGCGGCCTCCCTCCGGACCTCGGCCTGCACCCGTTCCGAGGTGAGCGGCGCGCCTCCGAGGCGGAGCCGTCCGTCGCGCAGGGGACGGGACCGGCGGATGAGGTCGGCGGCG
>JABWAM010000010.1 GCA_013360985.1 Verrucomicrobiia bacterium
GCGCCGCGATCTCGGCATGAGGCTGGCCCGCGGCGCGATGCCATCCTTCGCCAAGAACGCGATTGCCACGGGCGATCACCGCGCCCACGCAAGGATTGGGCGAGGTGCGTCCGAGGCCGCGGCGCGCGAGCGCGAGCGCGCGCCGCATCAACTGGAGGTCGGAGGGCAAGGGAGAAGAGCGGAGAAAGGGATGGGAGACGCGAGAATCGCGATCATTCAAACCTCAAAGAAGATTCAGGTTTAGCCGGTTCAGAGCGCCGACGGCGCGCCGGTGCGGGCCGCGATCTCGACTCGGCGCTCGAGGACGCGGCGGTAATCGTGCGGCATGACGCGCACGAACTTCGGCAGGACGGCCTCCCAGCGGGCGAGGAGATCCTTGGCGAGCGAGCTTTCGGTGAGCGTCGCGTGGCGTTCGACGAGCGCGCGGAGTTCGGCGCGGTCGTCCGTCCGGTCGGCGGGTTCGAGGGAGACCATGCCCGGGTTGCAGCGGAGCTTGAAGAGGCCGCGCGGGTCGTACACCCAGGCGATCCCGCCGCTCATGCCGGCGGCGAAGTTGCGTCCCGTCGGGCCGAGGACGACGACGCGGCCGCCGGTCATGTATTCGCAGCCGTGGTCGCCGACGCCCTCGACGACGGCGTGCGCGCCGCTGTTGCGGACGCCGAAGCGTTCGCCGACGACGCCGCGAAGAAAGATCTCGCCCGAGGTCGCCCCGTAGGCGATCGCGTTGCCTGCGAGGATGTTTTCTTCGGGACGAAACTTCGCGATGCGGGGCGGGTAGGCGACCAGGCGGCCTCCGCTGAGGCCCTTGCCGAGGTAGTCGTTCGCTTCCCCTTCGAGTTCGAGGGTGATCCCGCGCGCGAGAAACGCACCGAAGCTTTGTCCCGCCGATCCGGAAAATTTGAAGTGGATCGTGCCGTCGGGGAGGCCGTCGTGGCCGTGCCGGCGGGCGACGAGGCCGGAGAGCATCGCGCCGACGGTGCGATTGACGTTCTTGATCGGAAGCTCGGCGCGAACCGTGTCGCCCCGGTCGAGCGCGCCTTTCGCGAGGAGGATGAGCTCGTGATCGAGCGCGTATTCGAGGCCGTGATCCTGCCGTTCGGTTCCGTGAAGCGGGGTCTCCGCGGGAACGTTCGGACGATGGAGGATCGCGGAGAGGTCGAGGTGGCGCGCCTTCCAATGCCCTGAGAGATCGGCGACGCGAAGGAGATCGGAACGCCCCACCATCTCCTCGAACTTGCGGAAGCCGAGTCGCGCCATGATCTCGCGCACTTCTTCGGCGATGTAGAACATGAAACGGACGACATACTCCGGCGCGCCGGCAAATCGGGCGCGGAGTTCAGGGTCTTGCGTGGCGATGCCGACGGGGCAGGTGTTCAGGTGGCAGACGCGCATCATCACGCAGCCGATCGCGATGAGCGCGCCGGTGGCGAAGCCGATCTCCTCGGCGCCGAGGAGCGCGGCGATCGCGACGTCGCGTCCCGTCTTGATCTGGCCGTCGGTTTGGAGGACGACGCGCCCGCGGAGGCGGTTGAGGACGAGGGTTTGCTGCGCCTCGGCGAGGCCGAGTTCCCAGGGGAGCCCCGCGTGCTTGATCGAGGTGAGCGGGGAGGCGCCCGTGCCGCCGCTGTCGCCGCTGATGAGGATATGGTCCGCCTTCGCTTTCGCCACGCCCGCGGCGACGGTGCCGACGCCGATCTCGGAGACGAGTTTCACCGAGACGCGCGCGGCGGGGTTGACATTCTTGAGGTCGTGGATGAGCTGGGCGAGGTCTTCGATCGAGTAGATGTCGTGATGCGGCGGCGGAGAGATCAGGCCGACGCCGGGCGTCGAGTGGCGGACTTTGGCGATCACGTCGTCCACCTTGTGGCCGGGGAGCTGGCCGCCTTCGCCGGGCTTGGCGCCCTGGGCCATCTTGATCTGGAGTTCCTCGGCGTTGACGAGGTATTCGGCGGTGACGCCGAAGCGGGCGGAGGCGACCTGTTTGATCGCGCTGCGGCGCAGGTCGCCGTTCGCATCGGGGCGGAAGCGCGCCGGGTCTTCGCCGCCCTCGCCGGTGTTGCTTTTGCCGCCGAGGCGGTTCATCGCGATGGCGAGGGTCTCGTGCGCTTCGCGGCTGATCGAGCCGAACGACATCGCGCCGGTGGCGAAGCGTTTGACGATCTCCTTCGCGGGCTCGACCTCCGCGATCGGGATCGGGGCGCCCTCCCTGAATTCGAGCAGGCCGCGGATCGTGCAGCGGCGGCGGGATTCGTCGTTCGCGAGTTTCGTATGCTGCTGAAAGGTCGCGTAGCTGTCCACGCGCACCGCGTGGCGGACGAGGGCCACGCTCTCCGGGTTCCACATGTGATGATCGCCTTCGCGATTCCACTTGTAGAATCCGCCGGCGTCGAGGGCGCCGGCGTCCACGGGGACCGGAGGAAAGGCGCGGCGGTGGCGGAGAAGCGTCTCGCGCGCGAGGAGATCCAGCCCGAGGCCGTCGAGGCGGGAAGCCGTGCCGACGAACCATCGGTCCACGAGTTCTTTCGCCAGGCCGACAGCCTCGAAGATCTGCGCGCCGCGGTAGCTCTGGACGGTGGAGATGCCCATCTTCGAGGCGACCTTGAGGATCGCCTTGTTGGCGGCCTTGATGAAATTCTCGACGGCCTGCTCGGCGGAAAGCTCGAGGGGGAGGGTGCCCGCGCGATGGAGGTCGGCGAGGCTTTCCAGGGCGAGCCACGGGTTCACCGCGCCGGCGCCGTAGCCGATGAGGAGGCAAAAATGATGCGCCTCGCGCGCTTCGCCGGTTTCGAGGATGAGGCCGGCCTGTGTGCGGGTTCCTTCGCGGATGAGGTGATGGTGGACGGCGGCGCATGCGAGGAGGCTCGGGATGGGCGCTTTTTCGCGCGTGACGCCCCGATCGGAGAGGATGAGGAGCGTGGCGCCGTCGCGCACGGCTCCGGCGGCCTCCCGGCAGAGCGCGTCGAGCGCCCGATGGAGGCCCTCTTCACCTTCGTCGGCGGCGAAGAGCATCGAGAGCGTGCGCGCGCGGAACGCGCCCTGGTCGAGCGCGCGGATTTTCTCGAGGTCCGGATTGGTGAGGATCGGCTGTTTCAGCCGCAGCAGGCGGCAGTGCGACGGTTCTTCGGTGAGGAGGTTGCCTTCGCGCCCCAGCCAGGTGACCAGCGAGGTGACGAGGCTTTCGCGAATCGCGTCGAGCGGCGGGTTGGTGACCTGGGCGAAGAGTTGTTTGAAATAGTTGAAGAGCAACTGGGGACGGTCCGAGAGGCAGGCGAGCGGCGTGTCGGCGCCCATCGAACCGATCGCTTCCTCGGCGTTGACGGCCATCGGCGCGAGGACGAGCTTGAGTTCTTCGATGGTGTACCCGAAGGCGCGCTGGCGTTCGAGGAGCGCGCTGGGCTCGGAGCGCGGGGGCGCAGCGGAAGGCGGAAGATCCTCGAGGACGACCATGTTTTTTTCGATCCAACGTTTCCATGGGCGACGGTCGAGGAGCGCCGCCTTGATCTCGGAGTCTTCGACGATGCGTCCTTCGTCGGTGTCCACCATGAAGATGCGGCCGGGCTGGAGACGCCACTTGCGCGCGATGCGTTCGGCGGGCAAGGGAATCGTGCCGACCTCGCTCGCCATGACGACGAGGCCGTCCTCCGTGACGCAGTAACGCGCGGGTCGGAGGCCGTTGCGGTCGAGCACGGCGCCGACGCGGTGGCCGTCGGTGAAGACGATCGCGGCGGGGCCGTCCCACGGCTCCATGAGGCAGGCGTGATATTCGTAAAAGGCGCGGAGATCCGGATCCATGAGATCGTTGCCCTGCCAAGCCTCCGGGATGAGCATGAGGACGGAGTGGGCGAGCGAACGGCCGTTGACGACGAGAAACTGGAGGGCGTTGTCGAGCGTGGCGGAATCGCTGCCGGTCTCGGTGAGGATCGGGACCATCTTGGAGAGTTCGTCGCCGAAATCCTCGCTGGCGAGCGAGGCGTAGCGGGCGCGCATCCAGTTGCGGTTGCCGCGGAGGGCGTTGATCTCGCCGTTGTGCGCGAGGTAGCGGTAGGGATGCGCGAGGCGCCAGGAAGGAAAGGTGTTCGTGGAAAACCGCGAATGGATGATCGCCATCGAGGTTTCGAAATCGGGATCATGAAGATCAGGGAAATATTCGCGGAGCTGCGTCGCGGTGAGCATCCCCTTGTAGACGAGGCGGTTCGTGGAAAGGATGCAGATATAGAAATCGTCGGCGGCCGCCTTGCCGAGGTCGCCGAACTCGATCGAGTTTTCCGCGAGCTGGCGGACGAGGTAGAGGCGGCGCTCGAAGTCCTGGCGGTTGAAGAAGCGTTCCCCCATGCCGACGAAGACCTGGCGAATCTTCGGCTCGCAGAGGCGCGGGGTGTGGCCGAGGCAGCGGTTGCGCACGGGGACATCCCGCCAGCCGAGCGTCACCATGCCGTAATCGGCGACGACCTTCTCGAAGAGTTTTTCGCAGGCGTAACGGGCGGCGACGTCGGTGGGCAGAAAGACCATGCCGACGGCGTATTGCCCCGCGGGCGGAAGCGAGATGCGGAGGCGCGCGCACTCGCCGCGGATAAAGCGGTCGGGCAGGTTGACCATGATCCCCGCGCCGTCGCCGCTGTCGGGTTCGCAGCCGCATGCGCCGCGGTGCTTCATGCTCTCGAGCATCTCGAGCGCCATGCGCAGGACGCGCGTCGAGGGGCGTCCCCGGATGTCGCAGACGAAACCGACCCCGCAGGCGTCCCGCTCGAAGCGCGGATCGTAAAGGCCCTGGGCGGGAGGGGCGACCCTGAAACGAAAGTTGTTTGTTCGAACCAAATGGGCGTTCAAGTGTTTGCTCGGAAAGGGCGCGAATCTATCACGCGCGGAGCGCATGTAAAGACGGAGGCGACCCCTTTCCCGCAAATGCGCAAAATTCCCGGATGCTTTTAGGAAAAAGCGGCAGACATGCCGAGGTTTCGCGCCTTTCGTTCTCGAAGGGCGCGTGACGGAATGCGGGGGTGCGAGGCGCGTCTTTCGTCCATTAAAAAGTTGCGCGGGACGCGGGCGAGGAGTTTCAATCGCCGAAGAAGAGGTTGCCTCAGATGGGATGACGATTGCGTCGGGGCGGAACAAAGCCCTTGCCTCGGGAGGGCGCCGAATATCTTCGGCGCGTGAAAATCGCTGGGCATTCCGCGTCCAAAACTCTACAGCATGCATGGCTCCATGAAAGCGAATCGTTGTTTGCGTCCACGTGAAACGGAAACGACGCCGTTTCCGGTAATGGGATTTGGACAACTCCCCGCCGCGTTCACCAAGAGAGAAGTCTTCGAAGCCATCCGCGCGGCCGGCATCAACGTGTTCATGACGGCCTCCGATCCGAAGACGATCCACAAACAGTTGGATCTTGCGCAAAAGGCCGGGATTCGGGCGCTGATCTGCGATCCGCGCCTGGCGCCGTCGGTGGGCGCGAGGGCAACAGCGGCGAGGAAAGCGGCAGTCGCCGAGTATCGCGAGCATCCGGCGACGTTCGGGTTCTACGTGAAGGATGAACCCCTGGCGTCGCAGTTTCCCGAAGTGGCGCAGGCCATCCACGCCCTGCGGGAGGAAGCGCCCGAGAAGGTGGCCTACGTGAATTCGTTCGGGTGCGGGCAGTGGGGGGCGGCTTCCTTTTTCGAGTATGCGGAGACTTTTGCTCGAGATCTTCGTCCTGCATTTTTGAGTTTTGACGCCTACCCGATCTCGCGCATCCCGCCCAGGGCGTCTTGGTCGCAGTTTTACGAAGCCGACCGCGGTTACGAAGTTCCTGAGTTGGGCGCTTACTATCGCGATTCCTACGCGGAGGCGTGGGAGACGTTCTGGTTGATGGGATGGAAATATCGCCTGCCGCTGTGGGGATTTGTGCTGGCGACGCCCCATCAGCACTCGATTTGGTTCTACGGGCCGGTGACCGAGAGCACGATGCGGTTGGAGGCGTTCACGGGTCTGGCGTACGGCGCGCACGCCACTCAGTACTTCACCCTGCCGACGTTCAGTTTTCCCGGATGGCAATCGGGACTACTCGATTCCGAGGGGCGCCCGACGCCTCGGTTGGACGCCTGTCGTCAGATCAACCGCGATCTGGCGGTCCTGGGGCCGATCGTTCGGGAGATGACGAGCACCGGCGTGTATTACACGGGGCTTTTCACGAGCGGTTGCCGCCGGTTCGCAGCGGTCGCACGACCTGCAGGGCTGTTGAGCAGCCATCAGCCGGTCGCTGGATTTGAGGGGGACCCCGTGCTTGCGGGATTTCTGAAAGACGCGCGTGGCGAAGGCCATGTGATGCTTGTCAACCGAAGCCCGGCGCGTGCGGCGCGGGTGCGTCTCGCACTGGAGATGGGCTGGGCAGTCGACGAGGTGCTGAAGACCACCGGCGCGCGATATCCGATGAGACGGGTGCCGGTCGAAGTGGATCTGGAACCGGGCGACGGACGATTGTTTCGTTTTCGGCGCATCGCTGCGGCGGAAGAGGGGAAAATCGCGCCGAAGCGCAAACGAATTGGGATGAGAGGGTAGGCGGAACGACGACCATCCGCCTCACGAGAAACCCGGTCACATAAACGCACCCCATCGAGGGGGGGGCGGTGGTGAAGGCGCGGCGCGGGGGCGTCGGACTGTCGTGGGGCGCTGGGCCAGGTGATGACCCTTCCCTCGGAGGCCAAGGCCCGGATCGAGAAGGTGACCACGCAGATGGGGGCAGCATCCTCTTCGATCTGGAGCCGGAGAACCGGCGGGGAACGGAGGCGTGGTAGGGTGCGGATTTCACTCAATCGGCCATGTTCACCGTGCGGTGAATGTGACCGAAACAGTGAAATCGTCTCGCGGCCTCGATCCGAAGATCGAGGCCGTCTTTCGTGATTTGCTCGGTCGGATACCGTTCCTGCAGGTCAAGTCCTTCCGCGCGATCAACGAGGTGTACGGTAACCAACCCGATGCCTTGGTGGAAGTCGAGGCACGAGGAAAGCCTTGGGTCTTGGTCGTGGAGTGCAAACGGCAGGGGCACCCCCAGCATGTGCGACATGGGCTGCTTCAGTTGCAGCGTTTTCTGGAGCCGACGAGGGGTCGTCCTTGTTACGGGGTCTTGGTGGCTCCCTTCATTTCGAAGTTGTCGGCGGATCTTTGTGCGGAAGCAGGGGTCGGGTACGTGGATCTTGCGGGCAATGCGCGGCTGGCCTTCGACCAGGTGTTCATCGAAACGCGCGTGGCTGACAATCCGTTTCGCGAGAAGCGCGAAACCCGGTCGCTCTTCGGGCCGCGGGCAACGCGGGTGCTGCGAGTGTTGCTGCAGGGGCCGTTGCACCCGTGGAAGGTCGCGGAGCTGGCGGAGTCGGCGAGGGTGAGCGTGGGGTGGGCGAGCGCCGTGCGACGAGAGCTGCTCGCTCGCGAATGGGGGGTAGAGGAACCGGGCGGCCTGCGGGTGAAGAAGCCCCATGCGATCCTTGATGCATGGGTCAAGGCGGACGACTGGAGGAAGCGGACGACGACCGAGGAGTATTCTCTCTTGCTCCCGAGCGACCCGGTGCATTTGGCGGAGAAGTTGCAGGATACGTTGAAAGGCGACCGCCCGGCTTTCACGCAGTGGTTCGCGGCATGGTTGAGGCATCCCCACGCGACCGTTCCCGTGGTGACGGCTTACGTTCGGAAGCTGCCCGAGGAAACGGTCATCACGGAGGCCTTCCTGGCGCGACAGGTGTCCAGCGGGGGAAGGTTGCGTTTGGTGCTGCCCAAGGACGAAGGGGTGTTCTCCCCGGCCCAGAAGGCGCGGGGGTTTGACCTGGTTTCCGACGTGCAGATCTACCTCGATCTTTTGCCGGCGGGGCTGCGTGGGGACGAGCAAGCGGCGGAGCTGCGCAAGTGGCCGGATTTCGCGGGAGGATGGGCATGACCAAGTTCGGCACTTTTGGACAGTATCCGAAGGAGAGCTTGCCGTCGGCGGAAGCGGCCCTGCTGACGGTGTGGCCTTCGCTGGCGAGATACCATGATGACCTTGTGCTGGTGGGGGGCTTGGCCGTCCACTACCTCACCCGCCATGATCTGTCCGATCTGCCTGGTGCCGTCACGATGGGCGTGGACCTGGGCATCATGCTCGCTGCCTCGGGAGGATTGTATGGCACGATCAGGTCGGAACTGGCGGGGTTGGATTTCAGGCGGGACACCACCGATGAGAACCGTTTGGTTCGCAAATATGGGAGCCTGAACCTCTACCTGGACTTCATCACAGAACATCCGCCCGCCGTGACGGGCAGCTGGATGGCGGATGACGTGGTGGCCAGTGTTGTTCCCGGGGTCGACCGGGCGCTGGCCTGTCGACGGTGGGTGAAGGTGCAGGGACGGGATGTTTTTGGAGCAGAACAGAACTGCGAGGTGGCGGTCGCCGACATCGGGCCGCTTCTGGTCCTGAAGCTGAATGCTTTTGGCGGACCGATAGGACGGAGGCTTCCGAAGGATGCGTACGACATGTTGCTCGCGGTGCGTGGATTTGTTGACGGACCCGAGACGGCGGTAGCTGCTTTCCGAGCCGAGGCGAAGGCCGACAACCCCGGCTATGAGTCTGCGCGTGCAACCCTGCGGAAGGACTTCTCTGCCCGCGACCAGGATGGGCCGATTCGCGCGGCGGAGTTCCTTATGGGTCATGTAGACGACCGCGAGCGGATTCGAGAGGATGTCGTCACGGTCGCGAAGTTCCTGCTTGGAGAGTAGCCAAGGTTGACACCCCGTCCGTGGGCGTGAGCGAGCCCACCTGTCAGAGCAAGATCGAGACGTTCTTGGCGGATCGGTTGCGGGAGGGGTTCGAGAGCGCTCTGGGGGATCTCGGCGACTTGGTTGTGGTCTCCGGTCGCGGGAATGCCGCGCTCAAGCCGCCCTACGTGGCCTGTGTCCTGGGCGACCTGGAGCCGATTGACGCGGGAGTGTACCGCGCCCCGGACGCGAAGGTGGTGGTTTGCAGCGACATCCACGACACCCAGAGCAACGCGCACGATGGGCGGCTGTCCATCCTCTCGGACGTGTTGGAGGATCTGATGCAGGAGATGCCCGTCGAGGACGGCACGGCCCGGATCCACGGCCTGTGGATCACGACGCTCTCGCAGGCCCCCTCCGAGCAGACGTTCTCCGACGTGGTACACCTCACCTTGGGCGCTCGGGCTGACTACGCTCAAGCGGCTTGGTTGATCCCAAATCCCCGCGTCAGGCATGGGGGGAGTCCATCCTCGGTCGAGGAACAAGCGACGCCCTCGCCACATTTTGGACTTAAGCAGCTTCCGTGGCTCGGCCGGCGGCCTCGCCCTCCCTCGCTTCGCGACAGAGCAGATTTTCCTCAAGTACGGAATGCGGAAAGGTAGGGCGAGGTCGCCGGCCGAGCCGCCGCACCCCTTTTGTGGGGAGTCGGAAATCTCGACACGACCCACCCCTCCGATCCTCCATGGATGATGAGGAGGGTTGCTCTCTGAAAATTGAGTTGATCCGTGGGTTTGGGTTGATGCGCGCTTCCAGCTTGCGCAGGGTTTCCAGGATCGCGTCAAACGATACGGGTTCATCGAGGAACATGTCCCGCATCGCCTGATAATCCCGGGTCAGCTCCGCCACGCGCTCTGCGGGCGGCACGAGACGAAACGTTCCCGGCTTCGCCAGCTCGTAACGCGCCCACGTCCGGGCGAAGAAGCGGTCCTTCCACGCGACCACTTCCTTCCGCAACGCATCGTCTGCGAGGGCGCGCTCGGTCTCCGGACGGTTGGCCATCGCCGCGACGTCGGCAAAATGGCGCGAGTAGTTTGCCGGCATGGGCACTCCAAGCGCCCGGTGATGTTCCGCGTGGAGGATGGTGGTCTTCTCCCAGAAGGCGCGCTCTACCTCCAGCGCCACCACCTCGCATCCCATTTCGTTGAGCGGCCGCGTCAGGACCTCCGTCGCCCATGGTCGCACTCGATGACGGCCCACGGGTCGCTGATCCGTCAGCGAACCGAACTCCAACTTGACCGAGCGACGGATATAGAGGGTTCCCGCTTCCAGCGTACTCGGGTAGTGGAAATGCAGCACTGGCGAATGGGTGGTGGCATCGTCCTCAAACGCCAGCCAGCCCTGCTTGCCCGACTTCTTGCCGAGCCCGGCGGCGATGTCGCCTTCGAGCCCCGGCTGCAGTCGCTCGGTGACCCACCGGGTTCGCGAGCGGTGGGAGGAGAAAACGGCGGTGTGGCGTCCCACGAAGGAAGGCGCCGAGATTCGCGCCGCGGTTCCGCCGTACGCCTTTCGCGCATACGAACTGTCGGAGTGAGAGTGCTTCCGGGTCGAGTTGCGCCGACCAATCGCTCGCCAGTTGGTCCTGCTCGCGTGGATCGTTCTTGTTTTCTCCTCTCGCAAAGGGACGGACGCCCCTCCTGCGCTTTCCCGATCAGGAGCTTGCGGGAAGTTTCACGTCTCCCGGCACGAGAGCGCCGTGTTCGCGGAGCAGGGTGCGGAGAGTTTCGAGAAGAAGCTCCTCCGGATCCACTCCCGTTTGCGCGCTGAGCGCAGCCATTGCCCCCGCCGCCTGTCCCATCGCCATGCATGGACACTCGACTCGGACCGCGCTGTTGGTTTCGCGATCGCTGGAGACGCAGCGGCCGGCGACGATCAGGAAGCGGCTTCCGCTGGGGAGCATTGCGCCGCGGGGAATTGTGGGCAGCACCCCTGGCCTGAGTCCGCGCCCATGGCCGCCTTTGCCGTCGTTGAGATGCTCGTCAATCGGATAGAACGCGTGGCAGAGGGCGTCGTCGTAGACCTTGCCCGCTTCGTATTCTTGCGCGGTCATCGTCTTTTTTCCTCGAATGGTGGCGGTCTCGCGGATGCCGGCTTCGGGGGAGATCCAGTCGATGGTGAAACTTTCGAGTCCGGGCTGCTTCCGGAAAAAACGGCGCATCCGCAGAATGCTCCGCCGCCCTTCGATCTCAACGAGCGATTTCCCTTCGCTGGCCTCCGCTCCGTGCGCGCGGAAATGGTTCGCGTTGCCGCCCTGTTTCCGGAGGAACCTCTCGGGGCCTCGGTTGTCCCAGGCGATATCGGTCGTTTTCAAATCGCCTGCCGCGATCGCCGCTTCGGAAGCCGCCTTGAGCGCCGCGTAATCCAGCGTCTCTGGATCGTAGCCCGAACAGCGCATCTGGAGCGTGGCCGGTTGCACGATCTCGGGGCGGACCAATTCGAAGCCCGCGAGAGCCACGGCGTTGGCGTCGCCGGTGGCGTCGATGAGCACCTTTCCCCGGACCTCCCGGATCCCCAATTTCGTGCAGAGGCCGAGGCGCCAATGCCCTTCGCGGCGCGTGACCGTCGCGAGCATCGTGTGAAAGAGGAGATCCACGCCCGCGTCGAGCGCGGTCTCGTCGCAGAGCGCGGCGAAGAGCGTCCGGTCCACGATCACGGCTCGCGAGCGTCCTCGGGGATCCGGCGCAGGCGCGGGCTGCCCCATCTCCGCGAGGGTTTTGCAGACGAGTTCCCATCCGATGCCGGCGATGACCTGGCGCCCCCAGGCAAAAAAGAAAGCCGGCGCATTGATGCCGGCGACCGTCAGCGTGCCGCCGAGCATACCGTTCTTTTCCACGAGCAGCGTCGTCGCGCCGGCGCGGCTCGCCTGGATCGCGGCGATTGTCCCCGCCGTGCCTCCGCCCACCACGATCACGTCATAATGCGCGCGCATGGTTTTGCCATGAGATTTTTTGACCAAAATTCACGGCGCGCGTTTCGAGGGAACTCAACTATTTTTGGATAGAGCGATCGTTCCTCTCTTAACAGTTGGCGCAGCAGCGGTATCTCCCGCCGCGGACTTTCCACGGTCCGCTTTCCACGACAGCAAAGGCGTTGTGGTTGTGGATGCTTTCGAAGTTGGTCGCCTCGATGCGATACCATCGGATCCGACGGTCGCGGCGGGCGCGCACGGCGATGTTGCGGACCAGGTCTTCCACGAAAACGGGATGGTCGTAGGCCCGTTCGGTGACGAATTTCTCGTCGCTCCGCTTGAGGAGGGCGTAAAGTTCGCAGCTCGCCGAGTCCTCGACGAGCGCGATGAGTTCCTCGATCCAGATCGTGCTTTTCGAACGGGTCTGGAGCAGGACTTCGCCGCGCTGATTGTGCGCGCCATGGCGACTGATCGCCTTCGAACAGGGGCAGAGCGTCGTCACGGGGACGCGCACGCCGAGGACAAAATCGATTTTTTGATTGCAGGTGTGCGCCAAAAAGGTTGCCCCGTAGTCCATGAGGCTCGCGGCCTTCGAAACGGGGGCGCGCTTCTTGATGAAGTAGGGAAAATCCATTCGCATGTGGGCGCAGGAGGCCGCAAGGCGCTTGCGGATTTTCCTCAGGATCTCGGGGAGATTCTCCACGTGAACGACGCCGCCATGCTCGTTGAGCACCTCGACGAAGCGGCTCATGTGGGTGCCCTTGAAATGATGAGGGAGATCCACCGACATCGCGATCGTCGCGACGGTGTTCTGGGTTTTTTGGGCGAGGTCTTTGACGACGATGGGGTAGCGCAGATCGCGGATCCCGACGCGGTCAATGGCCACCCCACGTCGGTCGCGCTCGTTTTGCTTGTCGATCATAGGGGGACAGCTTACTCGCGGAGAAGGATCAAGGCAAAGGGATGCGCGCGCGATTCAACATGCGGCGGGGGCGTGCGCGCGTTCGCGCCGAAACCACTCGACGAAGCGCGGGACGCCCATCTCGACCTTGGTCTTCGGCGCATAGTCCAGAAGCCGCCGCGCTTTGTCGATATTCGCGAAAGTGCGCGGGACATCGCCCGGTTGTTCGGGCAGATGATGGAGAACGGCTTTTTTCCCCACGGCATCCTCGATGAGCGCCACGAGAGCGGAGAGGCGGGTGACTTGAGACTCGCCGAGGTTGATGACCTCGAAGCCGAACGGACGGGTCGTCGTAGCCAGGACGCCCGAAACGATGTCATCGACGTGGGTATAATCGCGTTCCGAACTGCCGTCGCCGAAGAAAGGGATCGGTTCTCCACGCAGGATGCGTTCGGTGAACTGATAGATCGCCATATCGGGCCGTCCTCTCGGCCCGTAGACGCTGAAGAAACGAAGCGCCGCGATCTCGAGGCCATGAAGATGGTGATAGGCGCGGCAGAGGGCCTCGCCGGCAAGTTTCGTCGCGGCATACGGCGAGACGATGCTCGGCACGGGGTCCTCTTCAGAAAAGGGGATCTTCGCGTTGAGGCCGTAGATCGAGGAGGTCGAGCCGAAGGTGAGCTTGCGGACGCCGATCTCGCGCATCGCGTCGAGGACATTAAGCGTCCCTTCCACGTTCACCCTCTGATAGAGGAAGGGGTCTTGGACCGAAGCGCGCACTCCCGCGCGGGCGGCGAGATGGATGACGACTTCGGGTTTCGCCGCGGCCATCGTTTCCCGTATGACGCGGCGGTCGGCGATATCGCCTTCGACGAGGCGAAATGCGGCGTGGCGCGCGAGGATTGCCGCGTTTTGGCGCTTGAACGCCGAAGGATAATAGTCGTTGAAGTCGTCGATTACAGTCGCCGAATCTCCCCGCTGAAGCAGGGCTTCGACGACATGCGATCCGATGAAACCGGCGCCACCCGTCACAAACACGCGCATCGACAAAGCATACGGCGCGCCGCCTTTTCGCTCAAGCGCGGAAGCGGTTTCCTGGATTTCGCATGTGAGGCGGCGTGAGACTTAAGGCGCTCGTCTTGCGGGTCTTTCCGCGCGCGCCTATGGTGAATCCCTCATGAATCCCGTGATCGCGAAAGGTTTGGAGGCCGAGGGGCTCCGCGGTATCGCCGAGAAGGTCGAGGCGAGCGCGCGCCTTGACGATGCCGAGGCGGCAAAGTTGTACGCCGCGCGAAACCTTCACGCGCTCGGCTGGTTGGCGAATCGAGTGCGGGAGCGGAAAAACGGGGGTCGGACCTATTACATCCTCAACCGTCACCTCAACTATTCGAACCTTTGCGTGCTCTCTTGCGATTTTTGTTCCTTTGGAAGGAAACGACGGGACGCCGACGCCTGGGAGTATTCGATCGAGGAGATGGTGGCCAAGGCGCGGGAGTCTCTCGCGCTCGGGATCACCGAACTCCACATCGTCGGGGGGCTCCACCCTTCGTGGAAGTTCGATTATTACGAGCGGATGCTGCGCGAGCTCAAGGCGCTCTCGCCTGCGCTTCACCTCAAGGCCTTCACCGCGATCGAAATTCTTCACCTCGCGTGGGTTGGGCGGATGAGCGTGGGGCAGACGCTCGACCGCCTGCGCGCGGCGGGGCTCGACTCGCTGCCGGGAGGCGGAGCGGAGATTTTCTCCCAGCGTGTGCGCGACGCGATTTGCCGGGGAAAAGAGACGGCGGCGGAATGGCTCGACGTGCATCGCCTGTGGCACCGCGCGGGCGGGCGGAGCACCTGCACGATGCTCTATGGCCACGTCGAAACCATCGCGGAACGGATCGAGCATTTGCGCCTCCTCCGGGAGCTGCAGGACGAGACCGGCGGATTCACGGCGTTCGTTCCGCTGCCGTTTCATCCGGCGAACAACGCGCTCTCCGAGATTCCCGAACCGACGGGCTTCGAGAACCTGCGCAATCTCGCGATCGCGCGGCTTTATCTCGACAACTTCGATCACGTGAAATGCTACTGGATCAATCACGGGCTGAAGTTGGCGCAGGTCTCCCTAAGTCATGGCGTGGACGATCTCGACGGAACGGTCGTCGAAGAAACCATTTATCACATGGCCGGGGCGCGGACGCCGCAGGCGCAAAGCGCGGAGGAACTCGTCCGCGCGATCCGCGATGCGGGCCGCACGCCGGTGCTCCGGGACTCACTCTATCGCGAAGTCGCGTCGTCCGCCAGCGGAGCGCAAGGATCGCGTCTCCCGCGCGACGGAAGGCCTTGAGATCGGTTTCGGAACGCGCGAGGTTGTCGGGGGAACCGCCTTTCGCGCGGTCCATCTCGAACCTCGCGAAACCGACTTCCTTCGCGAGAGCGGCTTCCGATCGAGAGCCCAGCCGTCGGAAAACGGCCAGACGCTGACGGGCTTTTCCCGCGGTGGAAGGGTTACAGCCCCAAATCCACGGATCAGCTCGATTTTCAGAGAGCAACTCTCCTCATCATCCGTGGAGGATCGGAGAGGTGGGTCGTGTCGAGATTCCCGACTCCCCACACGAAGAGTGCGGCGGCTCGTCCGGCGGCTTCGCCCTCCCTTTTCCCCGTCCGTGCTTGGGAAAAATCCGCTCGGTCGCGAAGCGAGGGATGGCGCCGCGGCCGCGGCTGGAGTCCAAAATGTGGCGAGGGCGTCGCATGTTCCTCGACCGAGGATGGACTCCCTCCACGCCTTACGCGGGGATTTGGGACAGCTTCACGGTCTTGCCTTTTTCCGCCGATTTGACTTCGGCGAGGACGACACGGAGCGATTCGGCGGCTTGCCGCAGCGTGGCGAGCTTCGGCGCCTCGTTCCTCTCCAGGCATCCGATGAAGTATTGGAGTTCGTTGAAGTAGCCGCCGAGCGCGGAGAGGTTGCCCACGTTCGCCGCGGAGGCGCCGGTGGACGGCTGGGCGAAGGGAAGCGGTTCGGGCGTTCCTTCGCCGATGGTCGCCTTCAAGGTCGGCTTGGCGAGCAGATCGTACTCAACCGCCCCGTTTTCGAACACGGCCTGAAAGGCCATCTGGAAACCCCACTTTGGCGGTTGATTCCATCCGCCTTCGGCCACGACGGCCGTGTTTGCGTAATGGTAGGTCGTGAAGATGCGACTCCAGCCGAACTCGTCTTTCGTTCCCACGGAGGTGACTGCGGCAGGGGCGCCGAGGAGATGGAGGACGTAGTCGGTATCGTGGATGTGAAGGTCCACTGCGGCCCCGAGCGAACGCGTCGCGTCGCGGAACCAGTTCTCGGTGCCGGTGGGGCGCGCGGAACGGCGCTGCAGGTTCAGGCTGAGCAGACGGCCGGCCTTGCCGGACTTCACGAAATCGTAGAACGCCTGGTATTCGGGCCAGAAGCGGACGCATTGGCCGACCATTGCGTGGAGGCCTGCCTGTTCGGCGGCTTCGGCCATTTTGAGGGCGTCGCCGAGCTTGGTTGCCAACGGTTTTTCGCAGAAGAGATGCTTCTTTGCTTTGATCGCGGCCATCACGTATTTCTTGTGAAGATCGGTGGGCACGCAGACGTCCACGACGTCCACCGCCTGTTTCGCGAACGCCGTCCCGAGAGTCTTATAGATCGGCGCGGAGAGGCCGATTTTCGCGAGGTTCTCCTGCGCGCGGGTCGGGTCTTTGTCCACGATGCCGACGAGCTTTGCGTTGGGGATTTGCGCATACGCTTGCGCATGCATGGATCCCATGAAGCCGAAGCCGACAATGACGACATTTTTCATAAGTGCGCCTATCCAACTCCGCCGTGTTTTCCAAGGCAAGCCGCGAATTGCCGAAGGCGCTGGGTTCCTTTTCCGCGAGGCGATGGTCTTTCGCGCCGATCGTGAGGCGGCGATGCGCGGATCTCGAGCGCGTCGGCGGCGTTCATCGGACGGGAAGGGGCGGAGTCAGGCGGAGACCGCGACCGTGCGTCCCTCGACGCGGAGGCGGCCTTCGGCCCAGAGCTTGACGCACTCGACGTAGAGTTTGTGCTCCTGGGCCTGGATCCGCGCGTGGAGAGTATAAGGTGTGTCGTGCGGGAGGACGGGAACGACCGCCTGCGCGATGATCGGGCCGGCGTCCATCTCGGGCGTTACGAAGTGTACGGTGCACCCCGCGAAGCGCACGCCGTAATCGAGCGCTTGTTTCCAGGATTCGAGTCCCGGAAAAGCGGGGAGGAGGGAGGGATGGATGTTCATCACGGCGTCGGGGAAGGCCTCGAGGAAGGGCGGCTTCAGCATGCGCATAAAACCGGCGAGCGCGACGAGTTCGACGCCGGCCTCTTTGAGCCGCCGCGCGTATTCTCTCTCCGCCTCAGGGGAAAGCTTGGTGCGGAAGGCGCCTGGAGGAACGTAATCTGCGGGGATTCGATATTTCGCCGCGAGATCAAGGATCCCCGCCCCGGGGACATCGGTGAGCGCGAGAGCGATTTTGACCGGCAGCTTGCCTTCGCGCGCCGCTTCGGCGAGCGCGCCGAAGTTCGATCCTTTTCCGGAACCGAGAACGCCGATGCGTTTCATGGGAGGAAAGGGATGACGGAGGGTCGCGACATGGCGGTCCGGAAGACGCTCATCCGAACACCTTTTTCAAAATTGCCGTGGTGGAAAACCCTTTCCAGACGGGAAGGATCCGGATGGCGCCGCCGCCGCATTCGACGGCGCGCCGTTCACTCTGGTCGAGGGTGGCGAGCGTGTAGTCGCCGCCTTTGACGTAGATTTCGGGTTTGAGGCGTCGGAGGAGGGGCGTGACCCGTTGGGAGCGAAAGATGACGACGTAATCCACGCACGCCAGTCCCGCGAGGACGCGCGCGCGGGCCGCTTCGGGATTGATGGGGCGGGCGGGACCCTTGATACGGCGGACGGAGACATCGGCGTTGAGGCCGACGACGAGATAGTCGCCGAGCCGCCGCGCCATCTCGAGATAGCCGACATGACCGGGATGGAGGAGGTCGAAGCAGCCGTTGGTGAACACCATCCGTTTGCCGCGCGCGCGCGCGGCGCGCGCGCGCGCCTCCATTTGGGCGAGGGAAACTCTCTTCGGGGTGTCGAGGCCGCCGATGAGCGCGTGTTTCTTCATGCGAGCTTCACTCGTAGCCCTCTGGCGCGGGAGGTTCAATCGCGAAGGAGCGCTCCGCCCAATCGCGCAGAGGGTGAAGCGAGGGGGCGATGAATTTTTGAGCGTCCTTCCATCAGATCTCGGTGATCCCCGTCGAGGAGGGATGGTCCGCGTCTTTGCGGGCGCCCGCTTCCCACGAGGGGCCGAGGCGGCGGAGGGCGCGGCGGGTTGTCCTGCGAAACCACAAGAAGTCGAGGGCGGCGCCGAGAACGCCCCATGGGGGGCGGTAGATGAGACAGTGAATGATGCGGCAGCGCGTGGTCGAGAGAGGCTCGAACCAGATGTCGTGCTCCCAGGGGTGAAAAGGGCCCGACCGCCAGACGTATCCGACGTGGCGGTTCGCCTCCCACACCGCAACGGCGACCTCGGCGCGGAGCGCAAATCCGACGAGATGCAGGGTAAGATCCAAAGTTGTGCCCGGACCGAGATGTCGGTGGCTCCGTCGCGCTACGTTCGCCCGGAGGGCGCGCGGGAGGATGCGCGGGATGTGTTCGGTGTCGGTGGCGAAGCGAAAGGCTTGGTCCGCGGGCGCACCGATCTCGATTTTTTCCGTGATGGCGGTGAGCCCCATCGTTGTCTCGCAAAGACGACGGAAGCTAGCCCGGATGTTTCGCGCGCCGCAAGCGCGAATCCCCGGCTTCGAAATCCCCGTGTTGCGCGGGGATTGGGGGCAATCCGTCGCCTTGCCTTTTCGTTGCTTCTCGCGGCAGAATGCCGGCGCGTGCATCCCGCGTTTTTTCAGTCATGAAATGGGCTGGCCGGCCCGGTTTCTTTCGTATGACGCCCCCTCTCCTCGCCCCCTCGATTCTTGCCGCGGATTACTCGCGTTTCGGCGAGGAAGCCCTTCGCGCGGAAAGGGCGGGAGGCGACTGGTTGCACGTAGACATCATGGACGGGCATTTTGTGCCGAACATCAGCTTCGGTCCAGAAGTGACTGCCGCGTTGAAACGTTCGACGCGCCTTCCGCTTGATGTCCATCTAATGATCGTCCGTCCCGACCTTTATCTCGACCGTTTCATCAAGGCGGGCGCGAGCCGAATCTCCGTTCATGTCGAGGCGTCGCATGAGGTTGCGGCGACGCTCCGTCGCATCCGCGAGGCGGGCCTCGGCGCCGGACTGGCGCTCAATCCGAAGACGCCAATGGAGAAGGTCGAGCCGTTTCTGGCTCAGGCGGATCTCGTCTTGTGCATGACTGTGGAGCCGGGCTTTGGAGGGCAGGCGTTCCTCCACGAGGTCTTGGATAAGGTGCGCGCGTTCGCGCTGCATCCCACGCGAAGGAACAATCCGTATCGCATCGAGGTGGACGGCGGGATTGACGCGGCGACCGCCGGACAGAGCGCGGAAGCGGGCGCGGACACTTTTGTGGCCGGCACATCGCTCTTCGCCTCGCACGACATGACGCGCGATCTGGCCGCGATGCGGCGATGCGTCGAAGAGGGGCTTCGCCGCTTTGAAAAAACCGAAATTGGAGTCTGATGCGCGCGGCGGACGGGGACATGAAGGCGGATGTCCGCGGCCCGCGGTTTCTCGGGGCGTTTCGCCGTCGGTTCGCCCTTTCGCTCGGGAATCGCCTCGCGGCGTCTCTCTTGGCGAGGGGGAACGCGTGCGGGGTGGCGATCGTCTTCGGGAGCGACCGCGAAATCTATGCGGCGCCGTTCCGCGCGTTTTTCGGAGGCTTCCATGCTTCTCGTCGTTGATTTTCTGAACCTCGCGTACCGGAGTTTCCACGCGATTCCCCGGCTCACGAACGCCCGGGGGATTCCGACGAACGCAATCCATGGATTTCTCAACTCGGTGAATCGCTGGCTTGCGGATCTCCAGCCGTCGCGTCTCGCGATCGTCATGGACGGCGAACCGAAACGGCGGCTCGCGCGGCTGCCGCAGTACAAGGCGAATCGCCCGCCGACTCCTCCGGATCTGACGGTTCAACTCGATCGGCTGACGGAACTGTTTGCTCCGCTCGGCTGGCCGGTTCTCCGGGAAGCGGAGGAGGAAGCCGACGACTTGGGGGCGGCCTTGGCGCTCAAGGCGTCCGCCGCGGGGGAGGAGGCGCGCATCGCCTCGAACGACAAAGACTTTCTCCAGGTGGTCGGCGATCGGATCAAAGTGCTGCGCGGTTCGGCGAAGGAGACGGTGACCGCCGATGCCGTCTGGGTGCGCGCGCGGTGGGGAATCGCGCCGGAACAGGTCGCCGACTTTCTCGCGCTTCTCGGCGATCAGGTGGACAACATCCCCGGCGTGCCGGGAGTGGGGGAGAAGACCGCTTCCGAACTCTTGCGGCGTTTCGGCGACCTCGATCGTCTCGCGGCGTCGGTTTCGGAGATCGAGCGGCCCGCTCTCCAAAAGAACTTGCGGGAGCATTTGTCGATCGCTTTTCGGAACCGTGATCTCGTGCGTTTGAAGACGGATCTCCCGCTTCCCTCCCTCGATGATTTCGGCTTGCGTCCGCCCGAGGATCCGTCCTTACTCACTCTGCTCGCCGATCTCGATCTGAAGAGTCTCCACGCGCGCTACGCGAAGGAGATGGCCGCGCGGTCGGCGCCCCGGCAGGGGATGCTGTTTTGACCATCTGCCGGTTTTCACGCTTCCCTCCTTTCCAGTTTCGCATGAGTGTTTCCGCCTCCTCCCGCGCCGGCGTCGTATGCCTGACCGGCGGAATCGCTTCGGGCAAGAGCCGCATCGCGCGCTGGTTTATGGAACGCGGATGGACCGTGATCTGTTCGGATGAGATCGTCCACGAGCTTTATCGGGCGGGGCAGCCCGTGGCGGCGGCGGTGCAGAAGGAGTTCGGGGAGGCGGTCCTCGCCGCGGATGGTTCGGTAGATCGCGCGCGCCTCGGGCGAATCGTCTTCGACGACGAGACGAAACGCCAACGGCTCAACGCGCTCGTGCATCCCGCGGTGCGCGAGGTCTGGCGCGCGCGCGCGCAACGCGCGGCCGCCGACGGACACGCGGTGATGAGCGTCATTCCTCTGGCGTACGAGGCGGGGGTTGCTTCGGAGTTTGACCAGGTGTGGGTGGCGGCCTGCACGCCGCGGACCCAGGAGACGCGGCTCATGGGCCGCGGGCTGGATCGTACGGCGGCTGCGAAGCGGTTGCGCGCGCAAATCCCGTTGCAGGAGAAGGTGGATCGCGCGGACCGCGTGATCTGGAATGACGGCCCCTGGGAGCGCGCCGTCGAACAGTGCGCGCGGCTCGACCGCGAGCATCGAGGGGAAGGACGCCGGCCATGAACGCAGGCGATTCCGATTCGGCGCTCGGCGCG
>JABWAM010000213.1 GCA_013360985.1 Verrucomicrobiia bacterium
AGGGCGAGGCCGCCGGCCGAGCCGTCGCATCCTTCTGGTGAAGAGTCCGGAATCTCGACACGCCCCACCCGCCCGGTCCTCCATGGATGATGAGGAAGGAAGCTCTCTGAAAATGAAGCGGATCCGTGGATTTGGGCGCGGATTGGCCGCGAAAACAGGCGAGCGGCCATCCGCCGCAGCCAAGAGGCGAGTTTTATCGCCGGAAAGACGGGAAACATGCCGACTAACGCCGCGGGCGCGTTTCTTCTTCGATCCATTGGAGGTAGGCGGCCGATCCCTCCGAAGCGTCGAGCACCAGAATCTCGGGGACCTTGTAGGGATGCGCGGCGGCGATCGCCGCGATCAACGCGTCCTTGCGTTCCACGGAAGTCTTGAACGTCATGGCGAACTCTCCCGTTTGTTCCATCCGGCCCTTCCACCAATAGCTCGATTCCCCGCGCGCGGCGATATGCACGCACGCGGCAAGGCGTTCGAGCAAGACCGCGCGGGCGATTTGCCGCGCCGCGACGGCGTTCGGCGCCGTCGAAAGGACGACGCGGACGTTCGTTTTTTTCGCTCTTCGCCCCGCGCGTTTCATGCGTGATCGCTCCGGAGGCGTCAAAGCTTCGCCATGAACTGATGGACGACGTCCCACATGTCCGGCATCCCTTCGTGCGCGAAGTCCGGATAGAGGATCATCCGTTTCTTCGAAACCATTTTGTTGTAGGCGGCGAATTGGGTCGAGGGGGGGCAGACCGTGTCCATGAGTCCCGTGAGCATCAGGACTTCGGCGCGGATTCGTTTCGCGAGGTGTTGGCAATCGATGTATCCGAGGCGCGTCCAAATCTCGTCTTCGCGCTCGTGGCGCGGATCGAACCATCGGAAGAAATCGCGAATTTCCTGGTAGGCGTCCTTGGCGAGGTCCATCTCCCAAACGCGTTTGTAGTCGCAGAGGAAGGGGTAGATGGATGCCGCGAGCTTGATGGAAGGCTCGAGCGCCGCGCAGGCGAGCGTGAGGCCGCCGCCCTGAGACCCTCCCGCGGCGCCGACGCGCCTCGGATCCACCTCCGGCAGGTTCATGACGATCCGCGCGAGCTGCGCGGTGTCGAGATAGATCTGGCGGAAGGCGAGTTTTTCGGGCGAATCGTCGAGGCCGCGCACGATGTGGCCGCGAAACGTTCCTCCCTTGACCGAGCCGAGGTCTTCGGAAAGGCCGGACTGGCCGCGGCAATCGAGCGCGGCGACGACAAACCCCTGCGACACCCACGCCAGCTTGTCGAACCAATCCCCCGAACGCCCGCTGTAGCCGTGAAAGAGCAGCATCGCGGGGAGCTTCTGCTTCGCGCCCTTCGGGCGAAGGAGCTTCGCGTGAACGCGCGAGCCGCCGACGCCGGTGAAGAAAAGGTGGAAACACTCGACGCCGCGCGCCGCGAACGCGGCGGGCCGCAGCTCGACCTTCGGATCGAGCGCGCGCATCTCGGCGAGAGAACGATCCCAGAAGGCGTCCATGTCGTTCGGGCAGGGATTGGTTCCGGCGTAGGTCTCGAGTTCGGCGAGCGGTTTGTCGATGAGAGGCATGACGGCGGATTCAACGCCAACGGCGTCCTTCCGGCAACTCGTTTTGAAAGTCGCTTTTCCGAAAAAATCCGCCAAGATCCTCGGCATGC
This sequence comes from Verrucomicrobiia bacterium, assembly GCA_013360985.1. Classification (GTDB taxonomy): domain Bacteria; phylum Verrucomicrobiota; class Verrucomicrobiia; order JABWAM01; family JABWAM01; genus JABWAM01. Next base: position 1,647 of record JABWAM010000213.1, read on the forward strand.
GCGCGCGCAAAGGCATCCTTCTCGCAGGCGGCGCCGGCACCCGGCTGCACCCCGTCACTCGGAGCGTCAGCAAACAGCTCTTGCCGGTCTACGACAAGCCGATGGTCTATTATCCGCTCTCGGTCCTGATGCTGGCGGGGATCCGGGAGATCCTCCTGATCTCCACGCCGCACGACCTGCCGCTTTTCCAAAAGCTCTTCGGCGACGGCGCCCAACTCGGCCTCGAGATCGCTTACGCGGAACAGCCGCGTCCCGAAGGGCTTGCCCAAGCCTTCCTGATCGGGGAACCCTTTCTCGACGGCGCGCCCGCCTGCCTCGTCCTGGGCGACAACATCTTCTACGGCCACGACCTGACGCGCCACCTGCGGGAAGCCAACGCGCGCGCGCGCGGCGCGAGCATCTTCGCCTACAAAGTGTCCAATCCGCGCGATTATGGCGTCGTCGAGATTTCGCCCGAGGGCCGCCCGCTTTCGATCGAGGAAAAGCCGGCGAAACCGCGCTCCGCGCACGCCGTTCCTGGGCTTTATTTCTACGACGCGGAAGTCGTCGCGCGCGCGCGCCGGCTCGCGCCTTCGCCGCGCGGCGAGTTGGAGATCACTGACCTGAACGTATCCTATCTCCGCGACGGCCTGCTCGAGGTCATCTCCTTGAGCCGCGGCACCGCGTGGCTGGACACCGGCAACGCCGACGCGCTGCTCCAAGCGGGCAGTTTCATCCAGGCCATCCAGGCGCGGCAGGGCCTCAAGGTCGCCTGCATCGAGGAGATCGCGCGCGAGCAGGGTTGGATTGACGACGCGGCGCTGCGGCGTCTCGCCGACGGCCTGGGCAAGACCGAATACGCGCGTTATCTGCGCGCGTTGGTCGAGGGATAAGGGGGCTGGAAAAGCGCCGCGGGGCGGCGTTGCCGCGAAGGATTCGGGATGGAGGAAACGACGCCTCCGGAGATCACTTCTCCCGGAGCGCGGCGCGATGGAACTCCTCGAAGATCGCATCAAGCGACCGCGTGAGCCGCCACTTCGGAAAATGTCGCTTCACGCGCGAGAGGTCGGAGTAGTAGCAGATATGATCGCCGACGCGCGGGACGTCGGTGTATTCGGTCGCGATCTTTCGCCCCGTGAGCGCCTCGATTTTCGCGAGGCATTCGAGGATGGACGCGCTGTTCTCCCGTCCGCCGCCGAGGTTGTAGACCTCTCCGGGACGCGGATTTTCGTAGAACGCATGAAACGCCGCCGCGACATCGTGGCTGTGGATCTGGTCGCGCACCTGTTTCCCTTGGTAGCCGATGATCTGGTAGCGCCCGCCGGAGAGCGCGGTCTTGAAGAGCCAGGCGAGGAATCCATGCAGTTTCGCTCCGGAATGGGCGGGGCCGGTCAGGCAGCCGCCGCGAAAGACGCCGACCTTCATGCCGAAGTAACGCCCGTACTCCTGCGCCATGATGTCGGCCGCCACCTTGCTCGCGCCGAACAGGCTGTGCGTGCTCTGGTCGATAGAAAAATCCTCGGGGATTCCGTTCGCGTAGGCCGGGTCGGCGTAGTCCCATCGCGTCGGCAGTTCCTTGAGCGGAATCCGATTCGGGCGATCGCCGTAGACCTTGTTCGTGCTCATGAACACGAAGACGGCGTCGGGCGCGCCGCGCCGCGTCGCCTCGAGCAGGTTGTGCGTGCCGACGGCGTTGACATCGAAGTCTTCGAAAGGAACTTTCGCGGCCAGGTCGTGCGACGGTTGCGCGGCGCAGTGAACGATCAAATCGGGCTTCACCTCCGCCACTCCCCGGAGCACCTGGTCGCGTCCGCGAATATCCACCGCCGCGCCGCGGAACCGGGGGCACTCGGCGGCGAGCCGTCGGCGGTTCCATTCCGTATCGCCGTCGGGACCAAAAAATTGCGCGCGCTGGTTGTTGTCCCATCCCACGGTGTTCCATCCCCGCGCGTCGAAATAACGCACGGTTTCCGACCCGATGAGGCCGCTGCTGCCGGTAACGAGAACGGTTTTCATCAAAAGGGAGGTGAAGCGCGCCGAGAGAATCGCAAGCCGCTGCGGGTTTCAAGCGCCTTGGAACGCGCGCCGCTTTTGACGGAGCCGGCGCTCGACGCGCCGCACGTCGCCGGGGACATCCACGCCCACGGGCCGATCCTTGGAGATGAGGACGCGGATCCGCACGCCGTTCTCCAACGCCCGGAGCTGCTCGAGCTTTTCCGCCTTTTCTAGGAAGGACTTCGGCCAGCGCACATAGCGCAGAAGGAACTCCCGCCGAAAGGCGTAGATGCCGATATGGCGAAAACATCGTCGGCGTAAGGCGGAGGAAGGGGCGGCATCCCGAAAGCTCGGGATCGGCGCGCGCGAGAAGTACAAGGCGCAGCCGCTGCGGTCGAGCACGACCTTCACGACGTTCGGGTTGCGCAAGTCGTCGGCATCGGTGAGCACATGCGCGGCGGTGCTCATCACGCAGTCGCGCCGCGCGGCGACGAGCGCGGCCGTCTCGCGCACGAGCGCGGGGTCGATCAGCGGCTCGTCGCCTTGCACGTTGACGACGATGTCATCGCCGGCGAGGCCGAGCTTCTCGCAGGCTTCGGCCAGGCGGTCGCTGCCGCTGGCGTGATCGGTGCGCGTGAGCACGCAGGCCACGCCGTGCGCATGG
>JABWAM010000214.1 GCA_013360985.1 Verrucomicrobiia bacterium
AGCAGGATCGCCGAACCGCCGAACCACGCGACGAGGAACGCGACGACGCCGACGACCACGGCGATCGCGACGCCGGCTTCCCAGGAACCGTAGGCCCCGCCGAGCACGCCGAGGAACGCGGCGAGCAGCACGAGCAACAGGATCAACAGCGCGGTCGATCTGCGCTTGTTGCTCGCGATCTGCTGGAAGAGGTCCATCGCGTTCGCCGCGGATCGCGGCGCGTGCCGATCAGAACTGGACCTTCACCGGCTCGCGCTCGGCGGCGTTCTCGACCTCGAAGAACTCCATGCGCTCGAAGTTGAACATCCCCGCGATGATGTTGGTCGGGATGCTCTCGACCTTCGTGTTGTAGCGCATGACGGAGTCGTTGTAGAACTGCCGCGCGAACGCGATCTTGTTCTCCGTCGAGGCCACCTCCTCCTGGAGTTGCAGGAAGTTCTGATTGGCTTTGAGCTCGGGATACGCCTCCGAAACGGCGAAGAGGGTCTTCAAGGTCGACGAGAGCATGTTCTCGGCCTCGGCCCGCTCCTTCAACCCGCTCGCGTTCATCGCCACATTCCGCGCCTGAGTCACCTTCTCGAACGTTCCCTGCTCATGCTTCGCGTAGCCGCGGACGGTCTCCACGAGGTTTGGAATGAGGTCGTGCCGACGTTTAAGCTGCACGTCAATCTGCGCCCAGGCGTTTTCGATCTGATTGCGCAAACGCACCAGCGAATTGTAGACCCCAGCCGCCCAAAGCAGGAGGAGGACCACGACGACGGCGAGGGCGAGGGCGAGCACGAACAGCGCGGAGAGGAGGTTCATCGCATTGGCGGGTTGGGGACTTCAGGAGTTCGGAGGCATCATCTCATTCGACGCGAGATCGGGGCAAGGCGAATCGGCGCCGTCATGCGACGCCTCGTTTTACGCCGAAAATCGCCGGCAGCGAGCGGGCGAGAGCATCCGCATCGTCTCCCGTTGGAAGCGCGGAGAGCAGACGGGGAAGCTCCTGCGCGTCAAACCACAATCCGTGCCCGACGGGACAACGATCCAGGCGGAGCGGCGCCGCTCCCTCTACGGCGCCAAGGTCGGCTCGGAACTCGATCAGACGCCCGTCGCACCGCGGGCAGAATCCCGCGGTTGGCGTCCCCTCCCCACCCAGGAGCCTCCGCAAACGTTCGGCGACGAAAGCGCCCTTGGTCGCGCGCGCGAGGTCTTCGATCTCGCCGGCATCGAGCCAGAACCCGCCGCAGGTCGGACAGTGATCCACTTCCACGCCTTCAAAGCGCAGCAAAAACAGCGCGACATGACAACGCGGGCACACGGAAACCATGTCCGCGCATCTTCCCCCCGCGCGCGTCGCGGCGTCAAGCTTCGTGAGGCGCCTTGGATTTCCGCGTCAGGGCGGGATGGAGGCGCATCCGCCGCGCGGGAGCGTGCGGCGCCTCGACGCGTTTGGGGCGGGCGCCGCGTCTTCGCCGCGATTAGCCGAAGAAGGTTTGCGCCTCCGCGTAAAGCTCTTGGGTCACGACCTTCGCCTTCGTGACCGATTGCAGATCCACCGCCACGATTTCGGTGCCGTGAAGGGCGACCATCTTCCCGAACTGCCCTTGCATGGCGAGTTCGACGGCCTTGAGCCCGTAGCGCGTGCCCAGCACTCGGTCGTAGGCGGTGGGCGCGCCTCCGCGCTGGAGATGCCCGAGAACGACCGAACGCGTCTCGAATCCCGTGAGCTTCTCGATCAACTTCGCGATCCGTTCGCCGACGCCTCCCAAACGCACATGGCCGAAGGCGTCCTTCTCCTGGGTCTGCAACACCTCTTCCCCCTCGATCTTGAAGCCTTCCGCCACGGCGATGATGCTGAACGTGCGGCCGGTGGCATGACGTTTCTTGAGGGCCTCGGCGACCTCCACCATGCTCTTCGGAAACTCGGGGAGCAGGATATAGTCCGCACCGCCCGCCATCCCCGCGTGGAGAGTGATCCATCCCGCGTGCCGTCCCATCAACTCGGCGATCAATACGCGATGATGCGATTCGGCGGTCGTATGGAGCCGATCCAGGGCTTCCATCGCGATATTGACCGCGGTGTCGAACCCGAAGGTGTAATCCGTGCCGGGGATGTCGTTGTCGATGGTCTTCGGCACGCCGATGGTCGCGAGCCCCTTGCGGTAAAGCTCGTAGGCGACGCCGAGGGTATCGTCGCCTCCGATGGCGATCAGCACGTCCAAATTCAGGCCTTTGAAGTTCTCGAAAATCTTCTCGACGGCGCCCTCCATCTTGCGAGGATTGGTGCGCGAGGTGCCCAAAATGGTTCCGCCGCGATGCAGGATGCCGGCAACCGCCCGGCGGTCGAGCGGGATAAAGTTTTTTTCGATCATCCCCTTCCAGCCGTTGCGAATTCCGAGGACCTCGTAGCCCTCCTGGAGGGCGCGGCGGGTCGCGGCGCGGATCACGGGATTCAGACCGGGGCAGTCGCCTCCGCCGGTCAACATGGCGAGTCGTTTCATGCTCATAAGAAAAAGTTGTGGCGTATTTTTAAAAAAAAGCAAAAGAAATCTCGCGCCGTTTTCCCAACGTCTCCCGCCGGACCGACGCGGATTAGGCGCTCGCGCGGCCGCCTTCCGGTTTTCCTCCCTCGCGGAGTCCGTTCTTCAAGAGCGACGGCAGGAAGTTGAGGTCGTACTCCCCTCGGCAGAAGTTCGGGTCGCGCAGCACCCGTTTCGCGACCGGAATCGTCGTATGGATTCCGCGCACGAAACATTCGTCGAGAGCGCGCCGCATGCGACTCAGGGCTTCATCGCGATCTCCGCCGCGCGCGATGACTTTGGCGACGAGGGAATCGTAGTTCGGCGGCAGGTTGTAGCCGCTGTAGGCGTGGGTATCCACGCGGATGCCGCACCCCCCCGGAGGACAGAAGAGATCGATCCGCCCCGCGGAAGGCGCGAAATCGCGTTCGCCGTCTTCGGCGTTGATCCGGCACTCGATCGCCGCGCCTCGCGGCTTGAGATCGTCCTGGCCGAATCCCAGCTTCTCGCGCGCCGCGATGCGGATCTGCCATTTCACGAGGTCCAAGCCGAAAACCTCCTCGGTCACAGGATGCTCCACCTGGATGCGCGTGTTCATTTCGAGGAAGTAGAAGTTCCCCTTGGCGTCCACGAGGAACTCGATCGTTCCGGCGTTGGTGTAACCGACCAATTGGGCAAGGCGCACGGCGGCTTTGCCCATCCGCTTGCGAAGGTCGGCGGTCAGGAAGGGCGACGGGCATTCTTCGATCAGCTTTTGGTGCCGCCGCTGGATGCTGCACTCTCGCTCCCCGACGTGGACGACGCGTCCATGTTCGTCGGCGAGGATCTGGAACTCGATATGATGCGGATTGGCAATCAACTTCTCGAGGTAGAGACCGGGGTTGTTGAAGGCCCGTTCCGCCTCCGCCTTCGCGGTGAAAAAACATTGCGCAAGACTCACGTCGTTGTGCGCGACGCGCATCCCGCGTCCTCCCCCGCCCGCCACGGCCTTGATCATGACGGGATACCCGAGTTTCTTCGCTGCGCGCAGGGCTTCCTGTTCGTTATCGAGGAGACCGTCGCTCCCCGGCACGACGGGAACGCCCGCCTTGCGCGCGCTTTCGCGCGCCTTGGCCTTGTCTCCCATCGCGCGCATCGCGGCGGCGCTCGGTCCGATCAGCTTGATGTTGCAGTTGTCGCAGATGTCGGCGAAGTGCGCATTCTCCGCCAAAAAGCCGTAGCCGGGATGGATCGCGTCCACGTTCCCGACCTCCGCGGCGGAAATGATCCGGTCAATTTTGAGATAGCTCTCGGACGCCGCGGCCTCGCCGATGCAGATCGCTTCGTCGGCCAGTTGCACATGCAGGCAGTCCACGTCCACATCCGAGTAGACCGCGAGAGTGCGAATGCCGAGGTCACGGCATGCGCGAATGACGCGAAGGGCGATTTCGCCACGGTTGGCGATGAGGACCTTCTGGAACATAGCCGACGGTCAAGCTGCGGAAGAGGGACGAAGTCGGAAAAGCGGTTTGCCGAACTCAACGGGCTTGGCGTTCTCGACGCAAACTTCCATGAGGACCCCGGAAGCCTCGGCCTTGATTTCGTTCATGACCTTCATCGCTTCAATGAGGCAGACGACCGTGTCTTCCGTCACGGTCTGCCCGATCTCCACATAGGGGGGTGCGTCGGGCGACGGACACCGATAGAACGTGCCGACCATCGGCGACTTGATCTCTTTCAAGTCGGAGGCCGCCGCGCTCGCGGCGGGCGAAGGCGCG
>JABWAM010000215.1 GCA_013360985.1 Verrucomicrobiia bacterium
ATCTTGCGTGGCGCGCGGCGCGCCGGACGCGCGCCGTGGGAGGCGATTTCTCCGCGGAGATGCTGCGTCGGGCGCGCGCGCGCCGCGAGGCGGAGGCGCCGCCTTCCTGGGCGCTCCTCGACGGTTCGGCCCTGCCTTTTCGCGAGAACAGCTTCGATGCCGCGGTCGTCGGCTACGGATTGCGCAACTTCGCCGCGCCCGAGGCCGCGCTCGGCGAACTTCACCGCGTCCTGCGGCGGGGCGGACGACTCGGCATTTTGGATTTCGGAAAGCCCGCCCACCGTTTTGTCCGCGCCGCGTACGAGCGCTGGCTGCGGACCGTTTCCCCTTGGTTCGGCAGGATTTTTTTTGGCGACGCTGCCGCGTACGCCTACATCGCCGACTCCCTCGAGGCCTATCCCGAGCCTGAAGGAGTCGGCGCCTGGCTTCGCTCCGCGGGTTTCGCGGAAGTGCGGCTCGAACGCTTGTGCCTCGGAACGATGACCATTCATCGCGCGCGCAAACCATGAAGACGCGTCTCGCCGACCGCCTCGCTTTCTGGGCGATCCGCCATCTCCTCAGCCGCGCGCGGCATCGGCGGTTCGATCGCGAAACGTTCGATCGTTTCGTGCGGGAGTGGACGAGGCGAAGCGCGGAAGAGTTCTACGGGGCGGACGCCGCCGCGCGCCGGGCCGACGACTTCGCGGAGAGAGTGCGATGCGCGATCCGCGGAAACGAACCCCTCGTTCAAGGGCCGAGCCCCTTCCCGATCGGCTGGCCGAAAAACGACCGGGTCTGGGCGCGCCTCCACTTCGGGCGTCCGCTGCGCGACGCCCCCATCTTTCTCATCCAGCACGGCTGGCGTTCGGTGAGCGTGCGCGGCTACCATCGGCTCAGCCGAAAACTCAACGCGCTCGGCGTGAACGCCGCCGTGCTCCATCTCCCGTTCCATTTCTCGCGTCGGCCGCGCGGCGCCTTCAGCGGCGAGCTGGCGATCAGCTCGAACCTCGCCCGGAACGCCGAGGCCCTGCGCCAGGGTGTCCGCGAGGCGTGCTGGATGGCGCACGGATTCAAGCGCCTCGGCGCGCCGGCGGTCGGACTCTGGGGCACGAGCTACGGCGCCTGGATCGCGGCGCTCGCCCTCACGCAGGACGCCGTCTTCGACGGAGCGGTCCTGCTCGAGCCGCCCGCCGACATCGAGCCGCTCTTCTGGGAGCTCCCCCTTTTCACGGAGATGCAGCATGCGCTCGCGGCGATGGGCATCGCGCGCGCGTCGCTCCGCGATCTCTTCGATCTCGCGATCCCTTGGAAGCATCTTCCGAAGAACGACCCTTCCTCGGTGCTCATCCTCGGCGCAGAACGCGATCCGATCGCGACGCCCGATTCTCTACGCCGCTGGCATGCCGCCTGGCCGGGCAGCCGTCTGGAGATTTTTCCCTGCGGACACGTGAGCTACCGCCTGCATCGCTACGCAATGCGACGTTTCCTCGATCATCTCGCGCCGCGGCTGCTGGCGTCCGCTAGACGTTCGCGGGGAGACGCATCGTAAACCGCGGGATGCGCGCGAAGACGGGACGCCCGTTCCCGGTGATCCCAAAGTAGGCGCCTTCGGCCCGGCATTCGGCCGTGTCGCTCACGTGATAACTGTTGTACGGGAACTGTTCCCCTGGCGCGAGCCGCGGGCGTTTCCCGACGACGCCCTCGCCCTCGACCACCGTCACTTCTCCCGCGCTGTTCGCGATCACCCATTTCCGCCCGTGGATCACCACCGTTTCCGCGGAGTCGTTGTGGATCGTGATGAAATAAGCGAAAGCATGCGACCGCTCCGAGGGCATCCGCATCTCGGGGAGATGCACCACCCCATCCACGGAAACGTGGAGTCCCTCGAGTTCCTGCGGAGACGCGGCGCGGGTCATGGCGAAGAAAGGGTCGTCCGCTTTCGTTCCACGAGTTCGGCGCGTTGTCAAACGACGCGCGGTTGCCATGCGAAGAAACGCCTGCTACCTAATGAGGCATGAGCGCGATCATCGAAGGGCCGATCTACGTGGTTGGCGACAACGTGGATACCGACCAGATCATCCCCGCCCAATACCTGAACCTCGTCCCGACGATCCCCGCCGAATACGAAAAACTGGGGAGTTACGCGCTCATCGGTTTGCCTGAGGATCGGTATCCCGAGCGCTTCCTCGCGGCGGGACAGACCAAGACGCGTTACCCGATCGTCGTCGCGGGGCGAAACTTTGGGTGCGGCTCCTCCCGCGAGCACGCCCCGATCGCTCTCGGCGCGAGCGGCGCGCGAGCCGTGATCGCCGAGTCGTACGCCCGCATCTTTTTCCGCAACTGCGTGGCCACCGGCGAACTCTATCCCGTCGAATCCACCGCGCGCCTCTGCGAAGCGCTGAAGACGGGCCAGGACGGACGGCTCGATCTCGACGCGGGAACGCTCGCCGTCGACGGCGCGACGCATCGCCTCAAGCCGCTCGGAGAAGCGCGCCCCGTGATCGACGCCGGCGGACTCTTCGCGTACGCGCGAAACCACGGCTTAATTCCCGTTCGCTGACACGTCATGAGCGATTCCGCGCAACCGCACGCCTTCGATCCCGCGCATCCCGAACGGGTCTCGTCGGCGGATGTCTTATTCAACTGTCCATCCTGCAAGAAAAGCCTGATCGTCGACGGCATCGCCGCGGGACATTCGCTCCCCTGTCCGAACTGCGGCGTCGAGATCACCGTGCCGCAACCGAACCGGGTCGTCACCCTCGCCGAGGCGCCGGAGACCGCCGCGCTCGACGCCAAGCCGGCTTGGGAACGCGAGCTTCTCGGCATCGAAGCTTCGATCAAGGAGAGCCGGCATCAGCGCGAGGAGGCGAGCAACTTCTACAAACAACATCTCTCCGAGGCCAATCGCCAGCAGATCCGCATCGAACGCCTCGACCGCCGCCTCCGCGAACTCGCCGAGCGCGCCGCCGCCCTGCGCGCGCAGCATCTGCCGCCGCCTCCGAAAGCCTGAGCCATGGTGATCGCCATTGACGGCCCCTCCGCCTCCGGAAAGAGCACGGTCGCGCGGCTTGTCGCCGAGGCGCTCGGGTTCCTTCATGTGGACACGGGAGCGATGTATCGCGCGGTCGCCTGGAAAATGCTCGGCGACGGCGTGGACTCCGCCGACGCCGCCGCGGTCGTTCGGCGCCTCGACACGCTGCGCATGGACCTCGATTTTTCCGCAGAAAACGACGGACCTCGAACCCTTCGCCTCCGGCTCGACGGCGCGGATCCGGGAGGCGACCTGCGCAGCCCGCGCGTCGAGCGCGCGGTCTCCGCCTTCGCGGCTATTCCCGAAGTTCGAACATGGTGCGTCGCGCGACAACGCGAACTGGCCTCCCGCGGAGATCTCGTCGTCGAAGGACGCGACATCGGAACGGTGGTTTTTCCGGACACGCCCTACAAGTTCTTCCTCGACGCCCGTCCGGAGGTGCGCGCGCGACGGCGCGCCGCGGAACGCGAGAGCGCCGGAGAACTCGCGGCCGTCGCCCACGTCGCCCGGGACATGACGGAACGCGACCGCCTTGACCGCAGCCGAACTGTGGCGCCCCTCCGCGTCGCGGAAGACGCTTGCCGCCTCGACACCTCGAATCTGGACGCGCGCGGCGTCGCCGACCTCGTTCTTCGTCATGTCCGCAGCCGCCACGCGGCGACCGCCTCCTGACGCACCCGACGCCCGCCGGGAGCCGCGGGATCAGTCGTCCGCCCGGATGTGAAAATCGCGCCATTCGCCGCTCGCCGGCGACCATTGGACGGTTTGCTCGCGGATCAAGGCCTGCAGTTCGCTTTCGGAGATCGCCTCGAGATACGCCTTGAGTTCCGTTTCCTCTCCCTCGGCCGTCAGATCGACGCGCCCGTCGCGCAGGTTCCGCACGAACCCAGTCACCGCGAACCCTTTCGCAAGACTGCGGCAGGCGTACCGGAAGCCGACGCCTTGAACGCGCCCTCGGTAGAAAACTTGAACGCGGCGGAGTTCCATGGACGCAGGATAACCGATCGCGGGAAAGGAGGGCGAGGCCGGTATTCCCCTTTTCGAGGCCGGCCGCCATGAGGACCCCGTCCACCGGAGCGACCCTTCGCTGAGCCCTGATGCGCATCTCCACCAATATGAGGCTTGTCCGCAATTTGAGAGGCGGCTCGGCCGGCGGCCTCGCCCTCCCTTTCCCCCGTCCGTGCTTGGGAAAAATCCGCTCGGCCGCGAAGCGAGGGAGAGCGCCGCCGGCGGCGGCGCCGCGGCCGCGGC
>JABWAM010000011.1 GCA_013360985.1 Verrucomicrobiia bacterium
GCGTGAGAGCGACGCCCAAAGCGGTCGCGAACGCCGCCTGATGCGCGGCGAACATCTCGCGCTGCTCGGGGGGAAGCTGGAGCGCGAGGCGGGCGCTGGGACACCAAGGCTGGCAAACCTTGCCGGACTGATCGGCCAGGGCGGCGATCAGCGTCTCGGAGCGGGCCGAGGCGCCCGCCACGAGCACGCGCGAGATGGCCTGCTCCGTATTCTTCTCGAAGAAGTTGATGGAGGAGCGAATCTCGTGGATCAGGTTGGCGCCTGCTTGAGCGAGGGCCTGCGCGAGATCGGTTTCCCCTTGCGTCTTGGCGCGTTCGGCGCGCGCGTAGTCGGCGGAGGACCCCTGAGCCAGATATTCGGTGAGGTGTTTGCCGCCGAAGGGCACGGCGCGAGTGAGATGCGGCTTGCCGTGATCGAGGATGGTAAGGGAGGTCGAGAGCAATCCCAGATCGAGCAGGGCAATGGAATCGCCGCGAAATAATTCCGGATCCGACGCCGCGAGGCCGTTGATCAACGCGATCGGCGCGAGTTGAAGGGAGCGCGGACGAACGCCCGCGCGCCGAGCCGCGTGGTAGTACAGAATGGCCTCCGTGTTCGGAAGCCCGACGACCAAGGCCTTGGTCTTGCCGCCCGCGGGCGCGCCTTTGCGCGAGGCGGGCGCGAAGGCGCCGGCGGCCTCTTCATCCAACGCGCCGATATCGAACGTATAGTTCTCCAAATTTTGCCGCAGATGCGTGGCGCTGTTGAATTTCAGCGCGGAGCGAAGGTCGTCGAGCGGCATCCGTGGGAGATCCACATAGCGAATGGTCCCGCCGAGACTGTTCACGACAAAGTGCACGTCCGCGCCGGAGGCGCGCACCGTCGAAAGCGCGGACCGGACGAGCGCGGCCAGTTCGTGCTCGGTCGGCGGCGTGTGATTTTGCGGATCGTAATGGGAAGGGACTAGGCTGACGCGCGTGAGCGTCAGTGCGTTTCCCCGCCTCTGAAGACGAACCGTCTTGAGGGAGTGGTTGCCTAAATCCACTCCGACAATGGCATTGGGCGTCTTGCCGAACATGAATGAAAAGAGAGGAAGGTCAGCGCGGAGAAATCGCGGGGAACGTTTGTTGCCGCCGATCGTGGACCCGATTCTCCTTCTCGCGGTGCGCCTTTTCCAACTCCGCGTAGTCTTCCACGGGCACCAAAACCGCAACCGCCTTGCCGTGGCGTTCCACCACAATATGGTCGCCCGCATACATGGTTCTCCCGACGAGCTCAGAAAGTCGGCTTTTGGCCACGGAGATGCTTACAGTGCGGGTCATAAAGCAAAGGCGATGTTCGCGTTGAAAAAGACAGAAAGAGAGCCGGATCAGCGAAAGCAAAATCTCTATGGTCAAAATGAGCGGTCGATGCAACAAAAAAATGCGAATCCGCGCTCAAAAATCTCCTTAACCCATTGGAAGCCAAAGAGTTCTAAAGATCCACACCCGCGCCTGAGCCGGAACGATTCCGTTGGCGCCATGCTTCTCTAAACTGGAGGGAACCCTTCTCGCGGCGACTCCGAGTCCTTTCGGAGCAGGGCGCCGTCTGCTCGGAAACGGCGGCGAAGATCGCGCCCGTTAGGGTTCAATCCGCACGCACCCTTCCGTGAAGAGATCAGGCGGGTTTCCCTCGCCCCCACAGGGCAGGATAAAGGGCTCAGGCAGGGGCCACGGCATGGTTCCGACTGAGAGTGTGTCCGGAAATTAAGATGCTACGCGACGGAAGCGTCTTGTAAGGCAGGGCAGGAGCCGAGTGGGGGCCTCCCGCTTCTGGAATGAGGCGGGAGGCGAGGCCGAGCCTCCCTGGCTTTCGAGGAATCGGCATCCCTCGAAAGGCCAGGCGGAACTTCCCGGAACGCCTTGGGAACAAGGCGTTCCGGTCTTTGGATCGGAGATTTCACCTTGGCCGCGTGAAAGATCCAGGCTAGTTTTCCGCCTCTTATGGCGAAAGAACTCGGATTCGGAATTCTCGGCGCGGGGATGATCGCCCCGTTTCACGCAAAATCCATTCAAGCTTCGCGAGGCGGCCGATTGGTCGCCTTTTGCGACACGACGAAAGAACGCGTTGAGAAAATGGCCGGCGAATATGGGGTTCGGGCGTACCTTTCTCTCGATGAGATGCTGAAGGATCCCGAAATCCATGTCGTCAACATCTGTCTTCCCAATCATCTTCATCATGCCGCAGTGATTCGCTGCGCGGCTGCGGGGCGCCACGCGCTCACGGAGAAACCGCCGGCGATGACCCTCCGTGAAACCGACGACATGATCGCCGCCTGCGCGAAGGCGAAGGTGAAATTCGGCTGCACGGTCCAATGCCGGGTCCGCGCCGCCATCCGCGCGGTGCGCGAAGCCGTGCTCGAAGGGCGTTTCGGCAAGCTCCTCCACGCCGACGCCTACATGAAATGGCATCGCACCACCGAGTATTACCACAGCGAGGCGTGGCGCAGCACCCGCAAATCGGGTGCGGGCGTCACCGTGCAGCATGCCTTTCATTACATCGATTTACTCCAGCACCTGATGGGGCCCGCCCGCCGCGTCCAGGCGCGGATGAGCAATCTCGCGCATCCGAGCGTCCGCCTCGAGGACACGCTCCTCGCGTTCGTGGACTTTCAGAACGGCGCCCAGGGCGTGGTGCAAGCCTCGACGGCCCTCTGGCCGGGAACGGATATTCGCATCGAAGTCAACGGCATGGACGGCACGGCGATCGTCGTCGGAGAGAAGATGACGACCTGGAAGTTCCGCGACGAGCGCCCCGAGGACGAAGCGATCCGCCGTCTGGGCGATGCCTCTCAGGCGACGGCGGCCAGCGGGCCGACCGCTCTCGGCTTCGCCGACCACAGCGTGGTCATCCAGGACCTGATTGACGCGATCCACGCGGATCGCGAAGTGATCATCCCTGTCGCTTCCGTGCGACCGACGCTCGAAATGGTCCTGGCAATGTACCAATCCGCGGCCAAAAACGCGCCCGTGGATCTGCCGGTGCAGGATGATGAGAGCATTTGGGAGATGTAGGCCGTCCCGCGAACATCGGGATGCCGCCGCGCCGCGCGCGCGCGGGATCACGGGGTAGCTCATGGGCGCGTTCTCGTCCAGAGAGCGTGACGACGATCCGCCGAAATCGGCATGGCGACGGTGGGACTGGCTCCTCGCGGCATCTCTTGCAGCCGCGGGAATCGGCCTTGGGTGGTCTTTCGCTTTCCGCACGCCCTCCGACGAGGAAACCCGCCTCATGGAGCGCCTACGCAAAAGGCCAACCGAGATGACGCTGCGCGCGGCGCGCACTTTCTTCGCAAAGCACGCTCCCATCCTGAAGTTCGAAAAAGCGCATTTTGCGGATCAGAAAGACGGGCGACGATGGTTCCTGCTCTGCCTCGATAAGAGGATGTTGCCTCTAATGCGTGAGGCCTCGCGCATCGGAACAGCCGAACAAAAGGCAGCGCGCATCGAGGATTTCCGCGCGCACCTGGAGCGCTATCGGACGCGGATGAGCGCCGACGAGCGCGCACAATTGAACGCTGCGTTCGCGACGTCCGAAGGCCAGCGGCTCGCGAAGGACGCGATCCATTTCTTTTGCGGCGAGTTGTCGGCCTCCGACAAAACCTCGCTTGCTCCTGTCATCCAAGAAGTCGTGGCCATTCTTCACGCGGCCGGCGCCTCCGCATCTCCCGCGGAAGATCCGTAACGCCCAGCCGTCCTCGACGGGGCATCGCCAACGTCGAGCGCCTCAAAACCCTCATCTCCTTCCATTGCGGCGGCCTCAACCGCAACTCCTTACCCATCCACTCGTGAACCCTCAGTATTCCAGGGAGAGCCGAGAATATTCACTCGCGGTGCGGCGAGTTTCGGCTATTTTTTCAGGCGATGTTGAACTGGCTGCTCAAGAAGATCGTCGGAACGAAGAACCAGCGGGAGATCCGCCGGATGCTGCCCACCGTCGCGCGGATCAACGAGATTGAGAAGTCTTACCAACTGCTGACCGACGCCCAGCTTCAGGCCAAGACCGTCGAGTTTCGCGAGCGGCTTCAAAAAGGGGAGAGCCTCGACGACCTTCTCCCCGAGGCGTTCGCGGTGGTGAAAAATGCCTGCCGACGACTCTGTGGCTCGACAATCAGCGTGTGCGGCCGCGAGATGAAATGGGACATGGTCCCCTTCGACGTTCAGCTCGTCGGCGGGATGGTCCTCCACCGCGGACGCATTTCGGAGATGGCGACCGGCGAGGGGAAGACGCTCGTTGCCACGATGCCGCTCTATCTCAACGCGCTGGCGGGCAACGTCCATCTCGTCACCGTGAACGATTACCTCGCTCGCCGCGATTCGGAGTGGATGGGCGCCGTCTACAAGTTTCTCGGCCTAACGGTCGGGACCATTCAACACGATCAACCCCCCGAAACGCGGCGGGCGCAATACGCCTGCGACATCACCTACGGAACGAACAGCGAGTTCGGCTTCGATTACTTGCGCGACAACGGAATGGCGACGCGCGTTGAGGATCAGGTGCAGCGCGGCCATTTTTTCGCGATCGTGGATGAAGTGGACTCGATTCTCATCGATGAGGCGCGCACTCCGCTCATCATCTCCGGCCCGTCACCAGTCGCGGGCCGCCATCAGTACATGAAGTGGAAGCCGATGGTCGCCGAGTTGGTGCGGAAGCAGAACCTCCTCTGCAACTCGCTCTGCGCGGAGGCGAAGAAGCTTCTCGACGGCGGAAGCGATCTCGGTCGCGCGGGCCGTCTGCTCTATCAGGTCAAGCTCGGTCAACCGAAACACAAGCAGCTCTTGCGGCTGATGGAAACGCCTTCCACGCGCGACCTGATCGACAAGAGCGAGCTCGATGTCCTCGCCGACACCAAGCGCGAGGAGATGCACCTCCTCAAGGAAGAACTGTTTTTCGCGATGGATGAAAAGAGCCACGAGGTCGAGCTCTCCGAAAAAGGGCGCGCGTTCCTGCGCCCCGACGATCCGCAGGCCTTCGTGCTTCCCGATCTCGCGGTGGCCTACCACGAGATCGACGCGAACCCCGAGTTCGCCGCCGCCGAAAAGGCGCGCAAACGCCTCGAGATGCAGGAACTCTTCGAGGAAAAGAGCGAGGTCCTCCACAACATCGCCCAACTTCTCCGCGCCTATTGCCTGTTCGAAAAGGACGTCGAATACGTCGTTCAGGAGGGCAAGGTGATCATCGTGGACGAGTTCACGGGACGCCTCATGCCGGGGCGCCGCTGGAGCGACGGCCTGCATCAGGCCGTCGAGGCGAAGGAAGGCGTCGAACTCGAAAAGGAGACCCAGACTCTCGCAACGATCACCATCCAAAACTACTTTCGTCTCTACAAAAAGCTCGCAGGGATGACCGGCACCGCGGAGACGGAGGCCAACGAGTTCTTCGACATCTACAAGCTCGGGGTGAACGTCGTGCCGACGAATCGGCCGTGCGTGCGCGCCGACTCCAACGACGTCATCTACAAGACGCGCCGCGAGAAGTTCCAGAGGATCGTCCGCGATATCCAAGAATGCCATGCGCGCGGCCAGCCCGTGCTCGTGGGGACGATCTCCGTGGAGACCTCGGAACTCCTCAGCCGCATGCTCAAGCGGATCAACGTGCCGCACGCGGTCCTCAACGCGAAGTATCACCAACAGGAAGCCGAGATCGTCGCCCGCGCCGGCCAACGCGGGGCGGTGACCATCGCGACGAACATGGCGGGCCGCGGGACCGACATCAAGCTGGGGGAAGGCGTGCCCGAACTCGGCGGTCTCCACGTCATCGGCACGGAGCGGCACGAGTCGCGCCGCATTGACCGCCAGCTCCGCGGTCGTTGCGCGCGCCAGGGCGATCCCGGCTCCTCGCATTTCTTCATCTCGCTGGAGGACGATCTGATGCGCCTCTTCGCCTCGGGCAAGCTCGGGGCATGGATGGAGAAATTCGGTTTCACCGAGGGGCAAGAACTCGAGCACCCGTGGCTCAACCGCTCCGTCGAGTCCGCGCAGAAACGCGTCGAACAGTTCAACTATCAACGCCGCAAGCATACGCTCGAATACGACGACGTGATGAACAAGCAGCGCGAGATCGTCTACGGAATGCGCAACGAAGTGCTGCGAGGAGTGGGCGTTCACGAGCGGATTCGCGAGGCGCTCGATCAGGCGATCGGATCGAAGGCCGCCTTCCACCTCCCCGACAACAAACCATCCGAGCAATGGGACCGCGACGGCCTCGTGCGCTGGGCGAACGCGACCTTCCCTGTGGGCTTCACTCTCGAAGAGGGGCAGAAGGAGTTCGTCTCCGCGGAGGCGGCGCGCGAACGGATCATCGCCCGCGTGATCGATCTCTACGAGCAGAAGCGCGTCTCCGAAGACGTCGAAGCCTTTCAGCGCTTGGAGCGGACGATCCTCCTCAGCGCGATCGACCGCCTCTGGCAGGAGCATCTCTATGGGATGGACGGGCTGCGCACGGGGATCGGGCTGCGTTCGTACGGCCAACGCGATCCGCTCATCGAGTACAAGCAGGAAGGCTACAAGCTCTTCGAGGAGCTCATGGGAAACATCAATCTCGAGATCGCCTCGAATCTCTTCCGCAGCGCGACGAGCCTGGAGGCCTTCGAACGCTTCCTCGCCTCGCTCCCCCAGCAGTTGATCCACGCCGAGGCGCCCTCGGGGTTTTCGGAAATTCGCCAAGGACGCCCCGCCGAAGCGCGGGAGACAAAGGGCGGAGACGGCGGCGCCGCCGCCGTGGACGAAGCGATCCAGCGCGCGGCGGCGCCAGTGCGCCGAGAGGCGCCGAAGGTGGGGCGCAACGATCCTTGCCCCTGCGGCAGCGGGAGGAAATTCAAGCAATGTTGCGGGAAGAACGCGGCGGTGGCTGCGTGAGAAAACGTCGGACGACCGACAGCGGGCGGCGAAGGCGAAGAGCGGGAGAGGCGCCCGCGCCACGATCGCGAAACTGGGGAACATGAAGCGCGACGAAGCCATCCTACGCGTCCTCCTCGACGCCGACCGCAATTTCATCGCGCCGATGGATCTCGCCGGACGCGCCGCGCTCGCGACGGAGGAACTCGACGCGCGCCTCGACGCCCTGCGGAAGCGCGGCTTCGACTTCGAGCGTCATCCGATGCTCGGGATCCGCCTCGCCGAACTCCCCGAAGGATTGACGCCCGAAGAGATCGGCGCGCGTCTTCCGGCCGAACGGACCGTCGGACAGACGATCCATCTCCTCGCCGAGACGTCCTCCACCAACGACGCCGCCGCGCGCCTGGCCGAACAGGGCGCGACGGAAGGAACGCTGGTCTTCGCGGAAGCCCAAACGGCGGGACGCGGACGCCACGGGCGGATCTGGATCTCGCCTGCGGGAAAAGGGCTCTGGTTCACGCTCCTGCTGCGTCCGAAGCTGTCTCCCATCGCGGCCTCGCGGATCACGGTCATGACGGGCGTCGCCGTCGCGAACGCGCTCCGCCGCGCCACGGGGTTGCCGATCCGCATCAAGTGGCCGAACGATCTTCTCTGCCGCGGAAGAAAACTCGCGGGGATCCTCACCGAATTGAAGATCGAGGGCGCGCGCCTCGTTCATGCGCTCGTCGGCGTCGGGGTGAACGTCAACCTTGACCGGCGCGATTTTTCGAATGAGCTTCGCGACGCCGCCGGGTCGCTCAAGCTGGAAGCGGAGCGCGCGTTCTCCCGCGCGACGCTCGCCGCAGCGATCCTTCGCGAAATCGAAGCGAGACGGAATTGCCTCGACGACGCGAGTTTTCCCGCCATCGTCGAAGAATGGATCGCGCTCGACGAGACGTTGGGGAGGCAGATCTGCGTCCGGAGTCCGGATGGACGGCGGTTCGGCCAGGCGGCGGGGCTGGACCTCGACGGGGCGCTCCTGCTCCGCCTCGACGATGGACGGATCGAACGCGTGCACGGCGGCGATGTCTCCATCGAGCGCGCCTCAACGGGATCTTTCCCACTCCCAAAGTGAAATCTCTCCACGAAGGGCCTCGCCTTTCGCCTCATCCCAAGGCGGATGACGAAGCGCACGCTTCACAACTTGGATGTTGCGAAACATGCGGGCAGACATCATTTGTCCTTCCGCTCCCGCGAGTTTTCGCCCATCCTTCGCGCGCCGCCGCGCGCTTCTTCTTATGGACCCCTTTTTCGTCATTGACGTCGGAAACACCCGCGCCAAGTGGGCGATCTCGAACAGGAAACGTATCCTCAAAGAACACGAGTTCCCCACGGCGAAGTTCACGGAAATCCGAGGCCGAAAAATCCCGAAGCTCGATCTGCCCGATCACCCGCGCGGCGCGATCGTTTCCTGCGTGGCGCCCGCGGCGCTTCCGGGGATCAGGGCCTGTCTGCGCAGCCTCGGCATCGCGCGCCCCCTCCTCGTCTCCGCGAAGCTCGACCTCGGGATCGGCGTAAAAGTCGCCGCGCCGGAAAAAGTCGGCGCGGATCGCCTCGCAAATACAGTCGCCGTCGCGCATCTCTACGGCGCGCCGGCGGTCGTCGTGGACTTCGGGACGGCGGTGACCTTCGACGTCCTCTCGGCCCGGAAGGAATATCTGGGCGGGGCGATCGCGCCCGGAGTGTGCGCGATGACCGATTGCCTCCACGAGCGCGCGGCGCTCCTGCCGCGGATCACGCTCGCCGAGCCGCGGTCGCCCATCGGCAACGATACGCTCTCCGCGATGCGCGTCGGCGCGGTCCTCGGCACTCGCGGACTGATCCGAGGCATCCTTGAAGCGATTTCAAAAAAGCTGAAGAAACCTCTCGGCCGCGGAGGGTTGAGGGTCGTGGCGACGGGAGGCGACGCGACGCTCATCGCGCGGGGTCTTCGGGAAATCACCGAGATCGCTCCGCGCCTGACGCTCGATGGCCTGCGCCTCCTCTACGCGCGCAACGCGATGGGGGACGACCGCATCCGGTGACTCTTTCGATTTCGGGATTTTTCTTCCGCGATCCTTTTCTCCATCACCGACGATCGGCGCGCGGCCTGCGCTTCGGCGGGAGGGGATGCCCGGGGCCGCACGCGCGAAGAAACGACGGGCCGAAGAGTTCGGTCTGCCAGGGAAGCCAGCGTTCCACTTTCGCGAAATCGTCGAGCGACCGCGGGTCCACGCGGCAAACGCTCTCCAGCATCGCGTTCGGCGCGAGGATCGAGGGGTCGAGCCGCAGATCTTCCGCGATCGTCCCGCGCGCGGCCTTCAGCCGTTCCAAGCGCGGGCCGAAGTGCGGATCGAATGGAGGCCGCGGCGGGTGAATATGCGGCGGCGGATAATCGGCCGGCGACAGCGCCCAGACGCGTTCGAGGGCGGCGCGGAGCGTCTTCCAACGGCGCGGCGGCCAGCGGCGCGGGAGTTGCGGCGCCGTTCCCAAGTCGCCGCGCGGGTGGGCCGCCGCCCACTCCGCGAGCTCGAGGAGACGGGCATTTAGGAGAACCATGAAAACGGGGCGGTCCCATCCTTCGGCTTCCTTTTCGCGCCATTGCCAGAGTTCGCGAAGCGCAGCGAGGGCGAAGGCGTCGAGTTTGGCGGCGCCGCGGATCCTCCAGGGATCCTCCCTTCCGTTCGGCGCCTGCTCGGAAAGCTGGATGAGCTGCGCGCATTGTTGGCGGTGCCACTCCACGCGGCCGAGCGCGGCAAGTTCGGCGCGGATTTCGCGCGCGACGATCGGCAGCCAATGGACGTCGCCGATCGCGTAGCGGACGAGGCGCGGCGGGAGAGGGCGCTGCGACCAATCGGCTTTTTGTGCGCCGTGATCGAGCTCGACATTCGCGTAACGCTTGGCGAGCGCGTCGAAACCCACGGCGGAATGCGCCGCGAAGCGGGCGGCGAGCATCGTGTCGAAGATCGCCGTGGGCCGAAAGGCGAAGTCCTGCGCCATCCGGCGCAAGTCGTAATCGGCGCCGTGCATTACGAGGGTTTTGCCCGCGAGCGCGCGGAAGATCGGCGAGAGGTCGCTCCCCGCGAGCGGATCCACCAGAAATTCCTGGAGGGACGTCCCCTGTCCGTCGGAGATCCCGATCTGAAGGAGGCACGTTTTCTCCCGGTAATGGTGGAGGCTGTCGGCCTCGAGATCGAGGCAGACCTCCGCCGCGGCAGCCGCGGCGTCGGCGATGCGCGCGATCTCTTCGCGGCCTCGCGCGAGGGGAACGGAATCGAAGGACATCGGAGGTGAGTTCATAAAATTCAGGCGGCGCGCGACATCTCGAGAACCTGCGCCTGCGCGCTCACGCGTCCCTGGTATTCGTTGCGTTGCGGTTCAAAAAGGAGGTCGAGGCGGTCTCCCTCTTTCACGGGCGCGTCTCCCCGTCCGAAGGCGATCGCCTCGAGCGCGGCTTCACCCTGGCGCACGCGGAACTTGAGGTGTTCGCCGTTTCGCCCCACGGATCGAGGCGCCCCTTCCACCTCGACGCCGCGCGCGGCGAAGACCGGACGCGGGTTCCCGCAGCCGCACGGCTCGATCTTTTCGAGCGCGGAAACCAGATCGAGCGTCATGTCGGCGAGACGGACCTCCGCGTCGGCGCGGCTCCTTCGGCGCGGTCGTCCCTCGCGGAAAAGAGGGTGTCCGCGGGCGAACTCTTGCAGCGCCTCTCGCCATGCCGCCAAGCAATCGGAACGCAGGCTGACGCCGGCCGCCATGGCATGGCCGCCTCCGCCCGCGAGATGCGCGCGCGTGGCGCTCAACGCGGCGGCGAGATCGAATCCCTCGATGCCGCGGCCGCTGCCTTTGGCGACCTCCTTTTCGCCGAGGGCGACCACGAAGGCGGGGAGATGAAACTCGCGCACGAGGCGCGAGGCCACGATCCCCACGACGCCCTCATGCCAGCCGGGGCGGCCGACCACAAGGACGCGCGTCGCGGGCTCCTGGAACTGCGCCTCCGCTTCCTCCCGAGCCTCTCGATGAACGCGCTGCTCTTCGGCCTGACGCTCGCGGTTCGTGGCGTCGAGCCGAGCGGAAATCGTCTCCGCTTCCTCTTCGTCTTCCGTGAGGAGCAAATCGAGCGCGGCGACCGCCGATTCGAGGCGGCCGGCGGCGTTCAGCCTCGGCCCGAGACGGAACCCGCAATCGGTCGCGGTCGGCGCGTTCTTCACGCCGGCAACCTTCATCAGCGCGCGAAGCCCGGCGTGGCGCGTCGCGGCCATCTGTCGAAGGCCGTGCTGCGTGAGGAGGCGGTTCTCGCGAGTGAGCGGCGCCAAATCGGACACCGTCGCGAGCGCCACGAGGTCGAGCATCGTCCGGAGATCCACCCCGGCTGCCGCGGCATGCCCCTCTTGACGGAGGCGTTTGAGCAGGGCGTGGGCGCACTTAAAAACCAAACCGGCCGTACAAAACTCGGTGACCGCCTCTCTATCGGGCGCCCCCTCGCCCCCGCGCAGCTTGTAGTTCACGAGAGCGTTCGCTTCCGCGCGGCAGATCGGCTCGTGATGATCGAGAATGACCACATCCACGCCGCGCGCGCGGAGGGCGGCGACTTCGGCGCGCGAGTTCGTCCCGCAATCGAGCACGAGCATGAGGTCGGGCGCGCCTTCGGCGAGACAGCGCGCGAGCGAGGCCTCTCCGAGCCCATACCCTTCGTCGAAACGGTCGGGGAGAAAGAGGCGCACGCGCGAGCACCCGAGCGCCCGCAGGAGACGCGCCGCAATCGCGGTGGAACACACGCCATCCACGTCGTAATCGCCGTAGATCACCACGGCCTCGTCCTGTTTCACGGCGCGCGCGAGGCGGGCCGCGGCAGCCTCCATCCCGGAAATACTCAAAGGATCGTCGAGGTCTTTGAGTTGCGGGGCGAGATAGCGCCGCGCTTCCTCCGCGCTGGAGATGCCGCGATTCAGGATCGTTTGCGCGGCAAGCGGAGGGATCTCGAGCGCGGCGGCGAGCGCGGCGACCTCCGTTTCGCGCGACGGGGCGATCTCCCAGCGGGAGGCCGCGGCCTTGGAGGATCGCCGCGGTCTCACGGTTTGGTCGGCTGCGCTTCGGCAATCACGCGCCGGATTTCCGCGATGATCGCCTCGCTATGATCGGAACGCGGATTTTCACGCAGGGCGCGCACCATGACGTCCACCCCTTGGCGCGCGCGGCCCATCGCGGCGAAGTCTTTGCCCGCCTGCCACATCACCCAGGCGCGACGGTTGCGAAGCCACTCCTGTTTTTTCACCGCGAGCGGCTCGCGGTTCATGGCGTCCTCTTCGAGTTTGAGGTTCGTTTCCCATTCGGCGAAAAGCCGCGCATCGCGCCGCGCGCGGAGCGCGCCGATCACGTTGCTCCGGTGGACTTGCGGCAGGTCGCCGAGATTGGCCGTTTCCCAGTTCGCGAGGCCCGTGACGAACCGTTCCGCGCCCGCCGCCTTGACGAACGGGCTTTCGACGAGATTTTTCTTGAGGAGATCTTGTCCGGCGATTTTGCGGAAGCGTTCGCCGTCCTGGGGAAACGCCGCGAGCCACTCCAAGGTTCCTTTCATCGCGAGATCATCCTCTCCCACGCGTTTCATGAGGGTCAGGACGAGATAGCGCACATGAAGGCGCAGCGCGGCGAGGAATTCTTCCTCGCGGAAAACCGCCCGATTCTTCTCCTCCCACGCCTTCGCGGCGGGGCGTTCGCGCTTGTCGCCCTCGAACTTCGCCGCGGCATAGGCGTCTTTGTAGGCGCTCACGAGAGCCGGATCATTGGCCAGATCGCTATTCCACCGTCGCGCGAGCAGTTCCGTTTCGGAAACGAGACTCTTCTTCCGCTCCGCCTCGGTCTGGGAGAGAAAGGTCTCTACGTCCTTGAAATCCGCGGGACCGGCGGAAGGCGGCGCCTGAGCAAATGCCGACCCAGCGACCGCCAGGGCAAGCCCGAGGGCGCCGCGCGGCGCGCGCGCGAAGGACGACGTGCGCATCATTCTTTTGACGTTCATCCCTCGATGCGCATCCCTTTCGGATCCGCCGCGAGAATGAGCACGCGGCAGCGCGCCCGCGACTTCGCGAAGACGCGCGCCATGGCGCGTCCGACCTCTCGCGGGCGGTCGCGAGTGATCGCCATGATCGTAGAGCCGCTGCCGCTGAGCCAGCCGCCGTAGGCGCCTTCGGCGCGCGCCGCGTCGAGAGCGGGATAGAGTTGCGGGACGAGCTTCGCGCGATACGGTTGGTGCAGACGGTCCTCGAGGAGGCGACCGAACCCTCGAAAATCCCCCTGGCTCGCCAGCGCGATCATGAGGGCGACGCGGCTGAGGTTGTGCACGCAATCGGCCAGAGGCGCCGAGGCGGGCAGAATTTTCCGCGCGCGGCGGGTCTCCATCTCGAAGTCGGGGATCGCGGCGACGAACCGCAGCGAAGGCGGCGCCTTGAATGTCCGGTGCATCACCCGCCCGTCCACCACGCCGGCCGCAGCGATCCCCCCAAATACGGCGGGCGCCGCGTTGTCGGGGTGTCCTTCGAGATCGGAGACCAGATCGAGAAGCTCCGCGCGGCCGAGCGGGCTTCCCAGGAGATGGTTCAACCCCGCGGCGACGCCGAGGCGGACCGTCACGCTGCTCCCGAGCCCGCGGGAGGCCGGGACGTCTCCGCGGATGCGCGCCGAAAAGCCGCGTTCATGCACGGCGGCTTTGCGAAAAAAGGCTCGCGCGGCGGCGGCGGCCATCGGGCTCGAAGGCGCATCCTTCGCGCAGCGCTGGTCGTGCAAGCGCACCTCGACGCAATTGTAAAGGCGCAGGGCGACTCCCAGCGTGTCGAATCCGGGGCCCATGTTCCCGGAGGTGGCGGGAACATGAACGCGGGCGACGGATTTCATGGCGCGGTTCGCTTCAGCCCCGGGGCAGGCGATTACCTTCCTGGAGCGTGGCCTTGCGCGGCTCGTGGCTTGCCGCCTCTTTCGCAGGGAGATCGGCGAAGGTCATGATGGTCACCAAATCGCCTTTCTTGCCGAGGAGCGCCGCGCCTCCATTCAAAACGATCTCGCCTTTGCCGCGCGCGCCGGGGATCGCATAGGTCTCGAATCGTTCTCCGTTGGCCATGTTCCCGACGAGGACTTTCTCGTAAGGCAAAATTCCGACCGCTTCCATCAAGTCGCTGGAGATGGTGAGGCTCCCCTCGTAGTTGACGTCGCCGCCCGTAACGCGGGCGCGATGAAGCTTGGATTTTAAAAGGCGGACGATCATGGCAATTTCGCACGGTATCATTCGCCTCGCGCGCTTCAAGCCCGAACGCGACAGCCGTCGGTTTTCTTGATCTGCCGAGTGAGACGGGACATCCTCCGTCATGCCTCCACCCCTCACGACCTCTCCCGCGACGCTTGGACTCGCGATCTACGGCGCGAACGGACATCAGATTCATCGTCGTCTCGCGAACCATCCGCGCGCGCGCCTGGTCGCTTTCGCGGAGTTTCCGGAAGCGGCGCTTCCGGAAAGCTTGCGCGGCGACCGCGCGATTCGCCGCGCGGCGTCGCTCGACGAGATCCTCCGCGACGATCGCGTGGAGATGGTCTCCCTCTGCTCGCCGCGGCGCGGCGACCAGGCGCGCGACGCGATCCGCTGCCTCGATGCGGGCCGCCACGTCTACGCGGAAAAACCGTGCGCGCGGTCCCTTCGCGATCTCGAGGAGATCCTGCAGGCTGCGGAGAAGGCGAAGCGAAAGTTCCACGAAATGGCGGGGAGCGCGTTCATCCAGCCGTGGCGTGAAATGCGGCGCCTTATCCGCGACGGAACGATCGGCGAAGTCATCCAGGTTGTCGTCCAGAAATCGTATCCCTATCGCGACACGCGCCCCGGCGACGAAGCGGTGGATGGCGGGCTCACCCTACAGGCGGGCATTCACGCGCTGCGTTTCGTCGAACACGTCGCGGGCGTTCGCGTCGCGAAGGCCGAGTGCATCGAGACGCGACTCGGAAGCAAGCGGCGGGACGACCTGCGCATCGCCTCCTCGCTGCTCCTTCATCTCGCGAACGGCGGCGTGGGAACGATCACCCTCAACTACCTGAATCCGCCGAAGTTCCCCACCTGGGGCAACGAAACGCTCCGCGTTTTCGGCGAGAAAGGTTTTCTCGAGGCCGTGGACGGAGGCGCGCGCACCCGCCTGGTCCTCAAGGATCGAGACATCTCTCCGATCCCGCTCACGGAGCCCGACACCGACTATCTCGACTTCGTCGTCGAAGAAATCCTCGACGGAAAACCGATGCCGCTTCGCCTCGACGAAGAGCTGCATCCGCTGCGCGTTCTGCTCCGCGCCAAGGCCGCCGCTCGGCTCGCCGAGTAGCCGCCCGCGGACACCGGTCAACTCTTGCCGACGAAATCGCGGTAGGCGGCGTGCAGGCGGCGCGTCATCGGCCCCGGCCGGCCATCGCCGATCCGCTGGCGATCCACGCGACGGACGGGAATGATCTCCCGGTTGCTCGACGTGATGAAGGCCTCGCGCGCGCGGCGCAAATCGGCCGGGCGAATCGGACGGCGCGCGATGCGAATCCGCAGGGCGCGCGCGAGATCAAGGACGCAGCCGGCGGTGACGCCGGCGAGCACATCCTTTTGCGGCGTAATCAGCCGCTGGCCGGGAAGAACAACGAAGAGGTTGAAGGTGCTGCCTTCGAGCAGGTCGCCGTTGTCGCGCGCGTAGACGATCTCGTGAAACCCGCGTTTCACGGCCCGCATGGTGCCCCAGACCGCGGCAAAATAGTTCGTGGTCTTCATCTCCGGATATGCGCGCTCGAAGGGGATGCTCATCAGGGCGATCCCTTTCGCATACTGATGCTTGGGGAACGCGGGAAGCGGGTCCATCATGACCGCGAACGTGGGGCGTCCGCTCGGAATCAGCTTCGGCGATGCCCCTCCCGTCAGGAGGAGGCGAATGAGGGCTTCAGGGAAACAGTTGCACCGAAGGAGGCGTTGGATAATCCGCGCGATTTCGGCGCGGGAATAGGGGCACGCCAATCCGACGCGGCGCGCCTCCCCGAGGAGGCGATCGAGATGGCGATCGAGAAGGAACGGCTTGCGCCCATAAGTGCGGAGCGACTCGAAAAGCGCGAAGCCGCGCAGGATGGCGAGATCCGCGATCGGCAGGCGCGCCGCCGAGGCGCGCACCGTGCGTCCGTCGAGGAAATACACCGGTTCGCGCATCGCGGACTCAGGACGCGGTTTTCCTGTCGGCGGCGACGCGCGGAAAGAGCGGCACGGGGCGTCCGAGCGCATGGCCCGCCGCGACAGGATTCCTCCATCGCTCGTCCGAGCAAGGAAACCCGGACAGGTTGAGTTGCGCGGCGATCTTCGCCGCCGTCTCCGGCATGAACGGCTCGAGGAGGCTGCCGAGCAAAGCCGCCGTTTCAACAAGTCGCGCGAGGACGCCGTCGAGGCGCGCGGAGGCGGCAGGATCCTTCGCGAGTTTCCACGGGGCATTCTCGTCCACGTAACGATTCGCGCGCGCGACGAGGCGCCAGACCGCTTCGAGGGCGCGCCCGTATTCGATCTCCGGCATGAAATCCCGGTGATACTCGCCGCGCACCTCCGTCGTCACGCGGGCCAGGTCCTCATCGGAGGGCGTCCCTCCGTCTTTCGCGGCGGGGACCGCACCGCCGCGATAGCGATGGACCATCGAGATCGCGCGGTTCACGAGGTTGCCGAGGTCGTTGGCCAGATCGGCGTTGAACCGCGCGAGAAAACGTTCCTCGGTGAAGTCCGTGTCGTTGGCGAGGAGGAGCTCGCGGCAGATGAAGTAGCGAAAGGCGTCCGCCCCAAAGCGCGCGAGATAGTCGTGCGGGTTGACCACGTTCCCCAGCGTCTTGCTCATCTTGTCGCGCCCCATGAGCCACCAGCCGTGGGCGAGGATGCGCCGGGGCTGCTCCAGACCCGCGGCGTGCAGCATCGTCGGCCAGTAGATCCCGTGCGGAACGAGGATGTCTTTGGCGATCAGGTGGCAATCCGCCGGCCACCACTCCTCAAATCGCGCCTCGCCGTGTCCGGGCGCGCTGATGTAGTTCACGAGCGCGTCGAACCAGACGTAGGTGACGTACGCAGGATCGAAGGGCAGCGGGATCCCCCAGGCGAGACGACGGGCGGGCCGCGAGATGCAGAGGTCTTCGATCGGTTGATCGAGGAGCGCGAGGAGATGGTTGCGGCGGTTTTCAGGGCGGATCCACCGCGGATCGGCGCGGAGGCGCTCGCGGAGCCAGTCTTGATGCGCGCTCATCCGGAAGAACCAATTTTCCTCCTCGATTTCGACGACCTCGCCGAAGTGCGACGGCCACTTCCCGTCCACCATCTCCTTTTCCGTCACGAATTGTTCGGCGGATTGGCTGTACCATCCGCGATACGGTTTGCGGTAAAGCTGGCCCGCGTCGTGAAGTTTTTGCAGGATGGCCTGGACGGCCTTCTGATGGCGCGGTTCCGTCGTCCGAATGAAGTCGTCGCTTTGGATGTTGAGCGCCTTCCAAAGGCTCTGGAAATGGGCCGCCATCTCGTCGCAGTGCGCGAGCGGCGAAAGGCCGCGCTTTTGGGCCGCCTGCTGGACCTTGAGCCCATGCTCGTCGAGGCCCGTCAGAAAAAAAACCTTCTCCCCGCGCTGGCGGCGATAGCGCGCCTGCACGTCGGCCCAGATCGTCGTCGAGGCATGTCCGAGGTGCGGACGATCGTTCACGTAATAGATCGGGGTCGTGATGTAAAATCCCTTGGCCATGCGCAACGGGATGTCAGCACGCGCCTGCCGCCAATGCAATCGTGGAGCCCGTTCGCGAACCCACTCGCGTCACGGAGCGAAAGGCTGAAAGGCGCCGCGCATGCGCGCCGGCCGGCGTTCCGCGGACGGCCCCTGCGCGAGAGGAATCGAGACCGCCTTCCGCCACGCGCGCGGATCAGAGCAACGACTTGCGGATCGCCTCGGCTTTTGCGGGCGGCACGCGGACCTCGCGGTAGGCGAGCGGGCCGCCTTCGGCGAGAATCGGCTCGGACTCCTCGAGCGAGGGAAGATCGTCGCGCTTCCAGAAAAGTCCGATCGGGATTTCGTCGCCCCACTGGTAGCCGCGCTCCATCGCCGCGTGAAAATCGGTCGGATCGTGGCCGAGGTCTTCCAGCATTTTGATCCGCTTGTTGAACCACACGTAGGTGTTGTCCTTGTTGAACGTCACGCACGGGCTGAAGACGTCCACAAGGGCGAACCCCTTGTGCTGGATCGCGCCCTTGATGAGGCTCACGAGGTGTTTCTGTTTGGCGCTGTAGCCGCGGGCAACGTAGGTGGCCCCCGCAACGATCGCGAGAGGCACCGGCATGATCGGACTTTCGACGTTCCCAAACGGGGTGCTCTTCGTCTTCATCCCCTTCACGCTCGTCGGAGAAGTCTGGCCCGTCGTCAACCCGTAGATCTGATTGTCCATCACGATGTAGGTGAGGTTGATGTTTCGCCGCGCGGTGTGCAGGAAGTGCGCGCTCCCGATGCCGTATCCGTCGCCGTCGCCGCCGACGGCGATGACCGTCACTTCATGATTCGCCAGGCGCAGGCCGGCTGAAACCGGAAGGGGGCGCCCGTGCAGGGTGTGCATCCCGTAGCAGTTGATGTAGCCGGGGAGGTTCGAGGAGCAGCCGATCCCGCTCACTACGGCCACGTGGTGCGGCGCGAGATTCAGTTCGCCCAACGCGGTCTGGAGCGCCGCAAGCACGCTGAAATCTCCGCAACCGGGACACCAGTCGGGATGAATCCGATGTTTAAAGTCTTTGGTGGTTGTCGGGGCGGAGGCGGGAGTCGGGGCGGCGCTCATCGAAGAAGTAGGATCGAGGGTCGAGAAAGGGTGAGAGGGTTGCGTTCGCGCGTCACACGGTGATCTCGTGGACCGGCACGGAGAGGGTCGTCTTCCCCGCAAGTTGCTCCTTCACCGCCGCGACGAGGTGATGCGGCATAAAGGGTTCGCCGTCGTATTTTCGGATATGGCCGTGCGCGGCGAAACCGGTCTCGGAACGCAGATAGCGGGCGAACTGCCCGCTGATGCTGTTTTCGACGATGATCACGCGTTTCGCCTTGGAAAGGACTTCCATAATTTCCTTGGTGTGAAAGGGAACCAACCATTTGACATGGAGATGGTTCACTCGGAGGCCTTCCTCGCGCTCCAGCTTCGCGATCGCTTCGCGGATCACGCCGAGGGTCGACCCCCATCCGACGAGAGTCGCCTCGGCGTGGGCGGGACCGAACAGTTGGGGAGGAGTGATCGCCTTGAGCATCCCGTCCATTTTGCGCATGCGTTTCTCGTGCATCGCGCGGCGCTTCGCGGGATTCGTGAACTCGTCGCTGATCAGCACGCCGTCCTCGTCGTGCTCGTCGCTCGCGACGACGTGGAGGTGGCCGGGCGTGCCGGGCACCGCGCGCGGCGAGACGCCGCTCGCGGTGATCTTATAGCGCAGATAGGCGCGATCGTTCGACCCGCTCGCGGCGGACGGCATCGCGGGCGCGTCCTTCGGAAAGATGATCGGCCCGCGCTCGATGGGCTGATCGAACTTCAGCGCGGCGGGATCTACGCTCGCCGTACCCTCCGAAACGAGGAGGTCGCTGAGGATGATGCCGGGGCAGTGGAATTTCTCGACGAGATTGAAAAGCTCGGGCACGGTGTCGAACGCGTCCTGCGCGCTGGAGACCGACACGATCGCGCGCGGATAATCGCCCTGCCCCGCGCCGAGCGCCTGCCAAAGGTCCCCCTGCTCCGTCTTGGTCGGCACGCCCGTGGCGGGCCCGGCCCGCTGCACATTGATCCCGACGACGGGGATCTCCATCATCGCCGCCGCGCCGAAGGCCTCCGTCATCAGCGCAAACCCGCCTCCCGACGTCGCGCACATCGCGCGGCAACCGGCATGCGCGGCGCCGATGAGCATGTTGGCCACGCTGATCTCGTCCTCCATCTGGCGC
Organism: Verrucomicrobiia bacterium; assembly: GCA_013360985.1. Lineage (GTDB taxonomy): Bacteria > Verrucomicrobiota > Verrucomicrobiia > JABWAM01 > JABWAM01 > JABWAM01. The sequence goes on from JABWAM010000011.1 coordinate 19,838, forward strand.
ACCATGATCCCCAACTCGCGCGCATACTTTGCGAACCAGACGAGCACGCCCGTGGCGGGGCTCATGGGATAGGCGATATAGAATTTTACACCCGCGGCCGCGCCGCCCATCGCGAGGGCTTCGTTGCCGGTGATCACCCCGAAACGGCGCCCCGTTTTCGGCAGCGGTTTCGGCCACGGCGTGAAATGCTCTCCCGCGTAATCGTAGCCGCCCTTGGCCGCATGGACGTTCTCGGCGATCACGGCGTCGCCCTTCTTCCTAAACTGCACGGTGAGGATCTCCTCGAGAAAGGAGAACTCGATCCCGAGCATGCGGAGCACGGCCCCGAGCGCCACGGTGTTCGCCAAGAGGCGGTTCGGCGTGATGGCCTTGCTGGGAATCGGACAGAGTTGGACGCCCTCGGCCGGCGTCCCCGGCCGGATCTTCTCCGTGTCGAACAGCACCGAACTGCCCGCCTTCATGATCCGAAGGTGGCGATCCATCGTGTCCTGGTTCAGACAGAGAAGCGCATCCACGCGGTCTCCGTGGGTGAGCACTTCGCTTTCGCTTGTGCGAAGGGTAAGGAACGTGTGGCCGCCTCGGATGATGGATTGATAGGAGTTGTAGGCGACAAAATGCAGACCGCGGCGGGCGAAAATGCGCGCGAGGACGTTCCCCGATGTCGCGATCCCCTGCCCGTTCTCGCCGCCGATCCCGATGATGAAATCTTCCTGTGACATGGACGCCAACATTACTCGATCGCGACCAGTTCGCAAGCGCCCAAATCCCCGCGTCAGGCGTGGAGGAGTCCATTCTCGGTCGAGGAACATGCGACGCCCTCGCAACATTTTGGACTTAAACTGCTGCCGTGGCTCGGCCGGCGGCCTCGCCCTACCTCGCTTTGCGAAAGAGCGGATTTTCTTCAAGCGCGAACCGCGGAAGGTAGGGCGAGGCCGCCGGCCGAGCCGTCACACCTTTCTTGTGCGAAGTCTGGAATCTCGG
>JABWAM010000216.1 GCA_013360985.1 Verrucomicrobiia bacterium
CGCGCCGCGCGTCGCCCGGGCGTGGCGACGTTTTCAGGCGGGCTACGCCCACTACCCCGGTACGCATCGGTTCGGGTATTACGGCCCGATGCACGACGGGGCGGTCTGGCCGCTCGGGTTGATCCCGCGGCATCTGCCGCTGGCGCCCACCTGGCGGATCGTTCATCCGCCGAGCGGCGATCAGATCGCCGAGTGTTACGCGCCGGACTTCGAAATCGCGGAAGTCCTCCGCCTTTGCCGAAGGATGCGGGACGAATGGCGCGCCGGCGTGGCCATCCTGCGCGCCGTCGCGCGCCGCCGCCGCCTCGATTCCGATGGCCGCGAGCAGGTCAACGTCGCGCGGGCGCTCGGAGTCCATTTTTCCAGCGGCTTCAACATCCTGCGATTCTACGCGTTGCGCGACCGTTTGCTAGCCGCCGAGGGAAAACGCCGTCGGTCCCTCCTGCTGCATCAGCTCCGACGGATCGTCCTCGACGAATTGCGCAACGATCGGGAACTGCTCGCCCTGTGCCGGGAAAATCCGGCTCTTGGTTTTCACTCCGAGGCGGAGGGATACAAGTACGATCCGCAACGGATCCGGTGGCGAATGCGGCAGCTCAAAACTTTGCTTCGCGTCGAATTTCCAAGGGTCCAAAGAAACATCTCGCGCGTTTCCTGGGAGGACCCCCTTGGGCTCGGAGATCCCGTGCGATCGCATCCCTGCGGAGCGTTCGACAAAAGATCTCAAATGGCGGCCGATCCCTTCCATCCGGACTGGGATCAGCCGACGGTCGCCCGATGCCAGAACTGGGCGGCGCCCCGGGCTTCCGAAGCGCGGCGCGCCTTCCCTTTCAACAGCACGCTTTATCCGATTCCCGCGCGTCGTGCGCCTCCCGCGCGTCTCGCCTGGCGCGCCGCCGCCGATCGCGAGAGGCTGGTCTTCTGCCTCGAGTTGCAGGACCCCCCTCGCGCGAAGGCGGGACGGGAGGAAATCCGCCTCGCCTTCGAGCCGCGCCGGCTCGGTCCTTGGATCCGCTTCACGATCACCCGGGAGGGGCGCGTCCTTCCCGAGGGCGGATTCTCGGGATGCGCGGGACGCGACTGGTGCGCGCGCGCGGCGACCCGCGAAGGAAGCACGCGAATTCTCTTTGGGGTTTCCTGGCGCGCCCTCGGCGTGCGACCTCGCGAGATCGCGGCGGGGATGCGTCTGCGGATGAACGCGCAGCGATTCTTCGATCCGATCGCGGATCCGTTGCGGATGGCGGGACGCCCGATGCTGAACTCCTGGGCGCCGATGCGGCGAACTCTGCCGCGGAATCTTCATGGCTACCTCGATCCCTCAAACTACGGCTGGCTTCAGATCGCCTCGTGCAGAAACGCTCAAAGGCGCGCGGCGGCTTTGGGGGACCCAAATCCACGGATCAACTCAATTTTCAGAGAGCAACCCTCCTCATCATCCATGGAGGATCGGAGGGGTGGGTTGTATCGAGATTTCCGACTCCCCACAAGAGGGGTGCGGCGGCTCGGCCGGCGGCCTCGCCCTACCCTTCCACCGTCCGTGCTTGGGAAAAATCCGCTCTTTCGCAAAGTGAGGTAGGGCGAGGCCGCCGGCCGAGCCACGGCAGCAGTTTAAGTCCAAAATGTGGCGAGGGCGTCGCTCGTTCCTCGACCGAGGATGGACTCCCTCCACGCCTGACGCGGGGATTTGGAGGGGACTCAGCCCCTTGCGCGAAAGGCGCTTTGCCCGTCCGCAAAAAATCCTGAAATCGCTTGACCGATGAAGAATTTTCTCCCAAGATACAACCCGTTATACCAATCATCCCTCCCCCATTTCGACGAGCCTCATGAAAACGACCCTTCGCGCTCGCGCGCTTCTTCTCGTCCTCATCGCCGCCGCGGTTTTCCCCGTCCGCGCCCAATACACCGCCAACGATCAGACGAATACGATCAGCGGAGGCCTGACCGGTTGGACGGGCAACTATATCGTCGGAAGCAATACGGTCTTCGACGTCCTCCAAATCCTCGGCGGCGGCGTTCTGACCAATGCGAACGGTTATCTCGGCTACGAGACCGTGGCCACCAACAACCTCGCGATCGTGGATGGCGGCGGCTCGACCTGGAGCAACGTCGGATCATTGTTCATCGGAAACCGATCCAGCGGAAACCAACTGATCCTCACCAACGGCGGGCGCGCAATCACGACCGCCAACGGGTATGTCGGCACTTCGCTGAATAGCGCCAGCAATCGTGCAGTCGTCGCCGGCAATGGATCCACGTGGACGATCGGCGGAAGCTATCTCCATGTGGGCCAAAACGGCGCCAACAATCAGTTGATGATCCTGGATGGCGGCCAGGTCTTCGTGACCGGCGCGAGCATCATCGGACAGAGCGGCCCCAGCGTGAGCAATCTCGTGGTGGTCAGCGGCGCAAACTCGCTCTGGACGAACGGATCCACTCTGTATGTCGGAGGGAACAACACCGCGAGCGCCGCGCCTCCGGGGCCGACCTTTTCGATGCTGGTCGTCAGCAACGGCGGTGCCGTGCGTTCCGCGGGGGCGATCATCGGAAACAGCACCGGCGCGAACTTCAACGTCGCCCTGGTGACCGGTAACGGCTCCTCCTGGAGCAACATTTCGGGCGCGTTCACCGTCGGCGCCTACGGCGCGGGAAACCTTCTCATCGTTTCGAACAGAGGTTACGTGTATAGCGGCAACAGCACGGTGGCCGGTTACGCGGTCGGCACGAACAATGAGGTTCGCATTACCGGCGAAGGCTCGTTCTGGAGGGTCAACGGCACGTTTTATGTGGGATCCAATACGTCGAGCAAGGGCTCAGGGCGCGTGCTGGTGACGGATGGCGGAATGCTCCAGGTCGTCAACATGTACGGCGGCTGGGAAGGCAGCGGCGTGATCTCCAACATCGGAGGAATTTTCCAATTCGGCGCAACGCCGACGATCACGCCGAACGGAGCAGGCAACATCGTGGTGACCAACGGCACGATCGCGCATACCGGCACCACCGCCGCCGACGTTCGCGGCAGCTACGGAGCGAATCAGATCGGGAATATCCTCTTCCAGGGCGCCAACACCTTCCGCCTGAACACCGCGTCGAATACGGCGGCGAGCGCGCAGAACTATACGTTCGCCGCCGGCATCAGTCCGAGCAACTACGTCGCACTCGAGATGATCAACGGCGGCACGGCGTGGAAGAGCGCGTGGCTCAATGTCGGCAGCGGCGGCTCGCTGCTCGTCTCGAACTCCACCGCCAGCATCGAGGGAGTGCTGACGAACTCCGGCAGCATCCGCGTCGTCAACGGGTCGGCGACTTGGCAGAACCACGTGGTGCTCGACGCGGGCAGCTACACCTTCGCCGGCGCCACGAACACCTTTGCCGCCGGCCTGCAGATCGGCGCAAGCGCCCTCCTCGGGGGCTCCGGCCGCCTGATCAGAAACGGGACGGTGACGAATTCGGGAACGCTTTCCCCGGGGAATTCGCCCGGCACGATGGTCTTTTCGAGCAACTTGGACCTCCAGGCTTCGTCGGTGCTCGTCCTCGAAATCGGCGGCGCCGGATGGAACGATTACGATCACCTCGTCGTGGAGGGGACGCTCACCAAGGGCGGCTCGGTGGTGGTGACCAACCTTGGATACACCTTCCTCGGCGGCGAGTCGTTCGATTTCGTGGATGCCACGAACTTGGCGGGCGCATTCGGTTCCCTGTCTCTGCCGTCCCTCACCGGAGGGATGACGTGGGACACCTCGCTATTCGAATCTCAAGGTCTCCTGAGCGTCATCGCGATTCCTGAGCCGACGACCTTCCTCGCGATCCTGATCTCTCTGGGCGGATTGGCGCTCGCTCATCGGCGCGGTCGCCTCCCCAAGGTTCACGGCTAAACTCCGTTTTCGGAATTATCCAGTTGTCGGGCGGCCTTTCAGGACAATCCGCGCCGCTCGCCCTTTCACGCCCCTGGGAGACGGCTTTCTCGCGGCGACTCCAAATCCTTTCGGAGCAGGCCGCCATCCTTCTCCATGGCGGCCAGGATGGCCGCCCGCAATTATGGAGATTCCCGAGGGCGGCCCAAAGGGTTGCCCGCGCGAATCGGGCGTCTGATTGACCGCGGCGCGGCGGGACGTCCGAGATGGGCGCGGTCGGCGTTTTCCCAAATCCACGGATAAGCTCCATTTTCAGAGAGATCCTTTCATCATCATCCATCGAGGATCGGAGAGGTGGAGCGTGTCGAGATTCCAGACTCCCCAC
>JABWAM010000217.1 GCA_013360985.1 Verrucomicrobiia bacterium
GAGGGCCGTCCGAAGCGGGAAGAGGAGCGTCAGCGCGTTGATCAGAGGCGGCGCGGCGACGCAGCCCAGGGCGCCGACGGCGACCGCGAGACCGACGAGGCTGGCGCCGTGGCGGGGCGCTCTCGACGAGATGAGGGCCACGATGAGCGGCCAGCTTCCCGAGAACACGAACCCGGCGAGCGCGAACAACGCGAGGCTCGCCGGCCAGGAGTTTGCGAGGCCCTGGAGAGCAAGCGCGATTCCGGAAAGTCCGAGGATCGCGCCCAACGATTTTTCGTAGGAAGCGCGCTCGGGCAGGAGGGCGCAGAGCGCCCGCCCCGCCATCATCGTTCCCCAGAAGATCGCGACGCTATAGATGGCCCAGTTCTCGGGGGCTCCGCAATCTCGCTTCAGATAGAGATTCGCGAACATGGCCACCGCGGATTCGGCGAGGACGTAAAGGAAGAGCGCGGCGCAGCAGAACAGGAAGCCCGGGGCCCGCGCCTCGGGCAAGAGTTGGCGCAGCGCGAGGCGATCGCGCGGCGGGGGCGCCGGCAACCGGCAGGCGAGAAGCAGGGCGCCCAAACCGAGGCCCGCGAGACCGACGCCGAGGAAGAGCAGCCGCCAGTCCATTCCCCGAGGGAGGCGCCATCCCGCGATCCACGGACCGGCGATCGCCCCCACCGTGTAGAACGCCTGCGAAGCGTTCATGAAGAACTTCCGCCGAGACGGAAAGCGTTCGCAAAGCAGGGCCGCGCTCATGCTTTCGAAGACGCCGCCGCCGCCGCCCCAGAGAGCCGCGGCCGCGCAGGCGTGGGGCATCCCTCGCGCCATGGCCCAGATTCCCGCGCCCACCGCCAACATCGCGCACGCGGCGAGAAAAATCCGTTTCATTCCCCAGCGGTCGGCGATGACGCCCGAGACCGCCGCGCTCAAAAAAAACGCCGCAAATTGGATTGAGAAAAGAAAGGCGAGCGCCTGCGGGGAGACGCCGAGATCAGAGGACGCTCTCAGCAGCGCGGCCGGCAGCATGTTTGCCGACAGCGCGAAAATCAGCAGCGCGAGGAACGCCCCGACCGCGGGAAGGATCACTTGTGTCACTTCTCCGGGCGTCCTGCTTCCGCCGCGGTTCATCTCGTCTCCAGTGTCGCGCTCATGGGAGAGCGGCTTCTCAATCGCCCGTGAGGAGGGCGTCCATCTTCGGGCTGAAGGGCGCCGCCCCTTTTTCGGTGATTCGGTAGCCCGTCTCGATCCGCACCCCGTTGAATTCGGGGTGGCCGAAAAAGCTTACGTCGATGCAGGTCGCCATCCCGGGCTTCAGCATGTCCGTGCTGTGGGGGCCGAAGAAGGGCGACTCCGCCTCATGCAGGCCGATGGTATGCACGAACGGACAGACGAGATATTTCAGAAGGTTGTGCTTCGTGAAGTAGGCGCGCGCGGGGGCGTCGATCTCCTTGCCGATCTTGCCGGGCAGGAGTTGCGCTTTCGTCAGGCGGAACGCCTCCTTCAGGTGCTTGAGGCATTCCTTCTGGTTTGCGCGGTACTCGCCCGACGCGGGGAGGGTGTCCCCGACGACGCCCGCGTAACCGCGCACTTTGGGAGAGATGCCGATCATCACCATCTCGCCCGCCTCCAGCCTCTTCGAACTGGCGGTGGGGACAACGGCGTTCGATCGCTTTCCGCTGCCGACGATGGCGCTGAAGCCGAAGCCGTTCGCGCCGCGGCTGCGCGCGGCGTACTCGCCCGCGGCGGCCACCTCGATTTCCGAGATGCCCGGACGGATCTTGGCGCGCATCGCGTCGTAGCTGTGGTCGGCGAGTTGAAAGGCTGCCGCGATCTGATCCAGTTCCCATGCCGATTTGGCAAAGCGGAGTTGGACGTAGTCGCCGGTGATGTCCACCAGCTCGACGCCCTTGAAGCCTTCCACGATCTGGCGGTGCGCGTCCGCCGGCATGCGTCCCGCGCCGACGAGACCGACGCGGCGCACCGTGCCGAGCTTCGCGTTGAGTTCCTTGAACAGGGCGGGGAAATCGAGGATCGTCGCGTTCGGATATTCCTCGTCCGGCACCATGAAGACGGGGAAGTTGCGCGTCTCGGTGATCGCGCTGTCGAGCTTGGCGAAGGGTTCGCTCTCGGGCCCGCCGAGGATCATGGGCGTCCCTTTCCTCGGGACGAGCACGGCGCCGCTTTCGAACTGCGGACACCAGCCGGTGAGATACCAGCCGTTGCCGATGTTGAACTCGTCGTAATAGACGAGCGCCAGGTCAAGGTTCTTCGATTCCAGGATCTCGCGGACTTTCGCGAGACGAGCGTCGCTTTCGCTGCATTCGAGGGATCTCATGGGGAGGAGTTGAGGTGAGGGGGTTAAAAATCGCGGGGGTCCCAGCGCAGGGCGAGATCGCGGGCGGTCCGGAAGGTCGCTCCCCGTTCCGCGAGCATGCCGAGGAGGCGATCGAACTCGCGCAGCGCGACGCGGCCGCAGTTCTTCACGATGAACGGTTTCGGTTTTACGGCGCACTCGCCGAAGTTCAGCGCTCCTTGCGGCATCGGGTGGAACTCCCAGGGATGGAGGTAGAGGCAGATCACGGGCGGAATGCGCCGCCGCGCGAGGTGCGCCAGCATCCGATCGACATGCCGCATCAGGGCCGCCGCGCCTTTCGTTCGGAAGATCGGCCACTGATCGCGATCGCGTCCGTACGGATCGCGGCTGCGGATTGTGAGATCCGCGAAGTTCGGGATCTCGAGGATGCGCATGCTCCCCCGGCGCGTCCAGTCGCGCCGGCTCGGGTGATACGGGGCGAGTTGTTTGCCGAAATGATAGAGCGGATAGGTGCAGTCGGCGACGTACCCGAGGTCTTCCAGCGCGCGGACCATCGCCGTGCTCCCCCAGAGGCGCGGCGCGCGAAAGGAGACCACTTTTTTTTCCAAAACCTTTTCAACCATGCGCGTGCCGATCGCGATGCGGTGGGCGCATTCCTCGGGCAGGACCGGTTTCACCATCGGCAGCGGAAAGATTTCTTCCCCGATCGTTTCGTGCTGGAGGGTGTGCGCGCCGACCTCATGCCCCGCCGCGGCCACCGCGCGGACCACCTCGGGATGGGCGCGCGCCGCTTCGCCCACGAAGAAGAAGGTGGCCGGCGCGCCGTGGCGTTCGAGCGTTTTCAGAATTTTCGGCGTGCCGTGCACCAACCCTTCGTAGAACGGGGTGAAGCTGCCCACGTCGGTTTCCATGTCGAAACCGAGAATCACCGTGGGAGAGAGGACTGACGGCCGGGAGCGGGATCGTGTTTTCATCGGAGTTTGTTTTTCGGAGGATCGCCTTCTCCAAGGTGTTGGTCGAGGAAGACGCGGATCGCGTCGTCGCTCGCGAAGCGCGCATAGGTGGTGACCGAAACGAGCGGCGAACGCACGAGCCGCGTTCCCTCTGTGAGAAGGGGGCCGATCGTTTCCAGTTCGAAGGCCGCCATGTCAGAGTCGGAGTTGAAGATGCTGTAGGTGTCAGCGGCCGAGAAAGGGCCGGCCGGTTGATCGTTGTCGGCAATGTTGAAAAAGAGTCCGTCGCGCGGCGTGCGGTTCTCTTTGACGCAGACGAGGCGGCGCGAGAGATCGTAAAAACCGATCCATTCCGGACGCGAGGATTGACGGAGACCAATTTGTCCCTTCCGCCGTCCGTTGACGCGAAAGGTGAAACCGCGTTCGCGCCAGGCGACGAGTTCGGTCGGAGGCGGCTCGTAGTAATCGAAGTTGATCGCATTTCGCGGATCGTCCACGCGAACAAACGCCACGGTCTCCTCGGAGGAGGCGAACTGTTCGAGGTTCCACGCGGCGATCAGCGCGTCGTCCCGCGAGACGGCGTCCGCCACCGCGAACGCGTCGCGCGTCTCGACCGCCGCCGAAACCTCCAAGGGAAAGTCCGCGAGGCATGCCGCGGGCGTTCCGAAGCCGACGCGCCGCGTGATCTCGACCGGCAGGCGCGTTCCCTTGCGGTTCACGAGCGTGACGCGCTTCCCCATTTCCACCGCGGCCTCGTCGCGCGCGCGGAGCGCGAACGGCGTCTGGTTGATGGCGGGTTGCACCTGCCAGCGGTCCCCTTCGTAGTTGAAGCCGAATGGGCCGCCTTCGGGCGCCGGCCAGAGGTTGACGCCTCCGAAGTTGTTGAACGGGAGGTTGGGGTTTCGGACCGCAGCGAGATCGAGACGGTGCAGGGATTGCCCGCCGAGTTCGACGAAAACCCGCGCCCCCAGGTCCGGACAGG
>JABWAM010000218.1 GCA_013360985.1 Verrucomicrobiia bacterium
AAGCCGTGTGAGGGAAAACCTCACGCACGGTTTGGTCTATGAGGTGAAGCCGAGCCTATTGCCACTGGCTCCAAAGCGAGGCTTTACCTTAATAGAACTGCTGGGGGTCATCGCCATCCTCGCGATTCTGGCGGCGCTGTTGGCGCCCGCGCTCCGCGGCGCGCGCGAGCGCGGGCGGCTCGCCTCCTGCGCGAACAATCTCCGCCAGGTCTACCTCGGCCTCGAACTCTACGCCGACGAAAATGCCGAGTTTTACCCGAAGGCCATCGGCGGAGGAGTCTGGGAGTCCGCCGACGAGGTCTCCATCGGATGGATGCAGCGCATTCATCCCTATGTGAAAGGGCGGCGGGTTTATCGCTGCCCAGGGCAGCCGGCCGGCTTCGAGAACGACTTCAGCTATTTCCTCGGCTCCCGCGCCGCCTTCCTCGCCGCCGGCAATCATTTTGCCCCCTTCAACCGCAAGGACCTCCTCCTGCCCGCCCAGTATATCCTCTCGGGCGACAGTGCGTGGCCCCGCTTCGATCCGAACGATACGGACAAGGATAATTATACGCAGGACTGCCTCTTCACCTGGAGCCAGAGCCGCCGGCGCGCAAAACTGCACCACATGGGGCGCGTCAACATCCTCTTTGCCGACGGCCATGTGCGGGCTTTTACCGGTTTCGAAGGATCCGAGATGACCTACGCCTACGATCGTTCCGGCGTGGATTTCGATCTCGAAGAGAAGGAGTGAGCGTGGCGCTTCCCGCATGGCCTGCCGCAGAGGAGAAGACCGATCGGAACGATTGAGGCGCCGAGGTGAGATCATGAATCTTTCTTGCGAAATTGTCGTTGTAGACGAGACGGCGATGACCGCCGCTCGCGACGCCGCCATTCGTCGGATGCTCGGCGTGTGCTTCCCTGCCTCCGCAGATGCGTTCTCGAAGACGCGCGCGTGGCACGGATCGGCGCCCTCCTATTCGGTGGTCGCCAACGAGGGTGAGGAAATCGTCGGGCACGTCGGCGTGGTCGCGCGGGAAATCTCCGCGGGCGGCGCGAGCCTCCGGGTGGCGGGGATCCAGAACATGGCGGTGCTCCCGGCGCGCCGCGGGAGCGGCCTCTCCCGACGTCTGATGGAAGCGGCGGTCGCGGAAGCGCGGCGGCGCGGGATTCCGTTTGGTTTGTTGTTCTGCGTACCGGGTCTGGAGCGTTTCTATGCGTCGCTGGGGTGGACGACGCTCTCCGTCCGCGTGCGGATGGTGTACGGAGGCGAGGAGACGGAGATCCCCGCGAAGAATCTCGCGATGGGTTTGGATCTGGCCGGACGCCCATTCCCAGCGGGCGATCTCCATCTGCGGGGCGCCGACTGGTAGGCGCGCCGGCGAACGCGCCTGCGCCCAACGCGCTTTGACCTGAGGCGAAAGAATTTCCGGTTCCGCTTGCGGAACGGGGACGGGAGATGCCACGATGCGCGCCTTTCTTTTATGGAAACCCCGCTGAGTTTTTGGATCCTTTTTCACGTCGTCGCGTTCGCCGTGCTGGCGGTGGATCTCTATCGGAAGCCGGGAGTGGTTTCCTTTCGCGAGGCGGGGATCTGGTGCGCGGTTTGGGTGCTGCTCTCCCTCGGGTTTTGCGCGGTGGTCTGGCAATTCAAGTCTCCGCAGAAGGCGATCGAGTTCCTGACGGGTTACGTCATCGAGTATTCTCTGAGTCTGGACAACGTGCTGGTGTTCGTTCTCGTGATGGAATACTTCCGCGTTCCCGCGGCGCATCAGCACCGGGTGATCTTCTGGGGCGTGTTTGGCGCGATTGTTCTCCGCGGAGGGATGATCGCGCTCGGTGTGGCGCTCGTGCAGCGCTTTCACTGGGTGCTCTACTTTTTCGGCGCCTTTCTCGTGTTCACCGGGATCAAGATGCTCGTGTCCCGCGACGCGGAGGTGGATCTGGCGAACAACCGCATCCTGAACCTCTGCAAGCGTTGGATGCCGCTGACGTCGGACTATCGGGGGGCGAAATTCGCGGTCGTCGAGGGAGGCCGGCTCCTCTTCACGCCGCTGGCGCTCGCGCTGATCTTCGTGGATTTCGTAGATCTCGTATTTGCCGTGGACTCGATTCCCGCGATCTTCGCGATCACCCGCGACGGCTTCATTGTCTACACCTCGAACATCTGCGCGATCCTCGGCCTCCGGTCGCTCTACTTTCTCGTCGCGGGCGCTGTGCGGCGCCTCGTCTATCTCAAGGCCGGCCTCGCCTGCGTGCTGGTGCTCATCGGAGTCAAGATGCTGATCGCCGAGTGGTGGGCGCCGCCGACGTGGGGCGCGCTCCTCGCGGTCGCGCTCATTCTCGGGATTTCCGCCGCGGCGTCGTGGCTCGTTCAGCGAACGCATTTGCCGAGCGCTTCGCAAGAGGATAAGCTTGCCCCATGAAAATCTTCATTGATAGCGGAATGCTCGAGGAGATTCGCGAAGCGGCGTCTTGGGGCATCGTGGACGGCGTGACAACCAATCCGAGCCTCGTGATGAAGAGCGGCGTCCCGTTCCGCAGTCTTCTCGAGGAGATTGTGAAAATCGTGGACGGCCCGATTTCCGCCGAGGTGGTCAGCACGAAGGCCGACGGCATGATCCAGGAAGCCGAAGGGTTCGCCAAGATCCACCGCAACATCGTGATCAAAATCCCGCTGATCGTCGAAGGGTTGAAGGCGATCCGGACTCTGGCTGCGAAGGGGATCAAGACGAACTGCACCCTCTGCTTTTCCGCCCCGCAGGCGCTTCTCGCCGCCAAGGCCGGCGCCACCTACATCAGCCCGTTCGTGGGGCGGTTGGACGACATTTCGACGGATGGGATGCAGCTTATCCGCGACATCCGCCTGATCTACGACAACTACAAAATCCCGACCCAGATTCTCACCGCCTCGGCGCGCAGTCCGATGCACTTCCTCGATGCGGCGAAGATCGGTTCGGACGTGATCACCGCGCCCTTTGGGGTCCTCAAGCAACTCGCCCATCACCCGCTCACCGACCTCGGCCTCGCAAAATTCCTAGCCGATTGGGAAAAGGCGAAAAAGTAGGGAGAGGGAGACGCCCTCCGTTGCCGGGTTTTCGCTGGGGGCCTGCCATCCACGGATCCGCTCCTTTTTCAGAGAGTGCACCTTCTCCTCATTCCTCGAGGATCGGAGGGGCGAGTCGCCTCAAGACTCCCCGCACGAAGGGCGCGACGGCTCGACCGGGGCCTCGCCCTCCCTTTCCGCAGCCTGTGCTTGAGGAACATCCGCTCGATCGCGAAGCGGGGTCGGGCGAGGCCGCCGGCCGAGCCGCAGCGGCGTCAACCCCAAACGTGCGGAAGGCGTCCCCCATCTCTCGATCGAGGATGGGTTCCCGATGCCTTGCGCGGGGATTTGGGGAGCTTCGGCGGTTGCATTCGCGACGTTTCGAATTAGGGTGAACCATGAGCAACATTTCTCTCAGGAGTCCGAAAGAAAAATTGGCGGGGTGGATTCATCTGCCCCGGTTCGTCGACAAGATTCGTCTGCATCACGCCGGCAAGTTGCCGGACGATTATCAGGCCAATTTCTGCGGCGGATTCGACGGGCACTGGCTCAAGTCCGCGGGTGTGACGAAAGAAGTTTTCCTCGAGGCGGTTCGCGCCGCGAAGGATGACGCCGCGGTGGAAGCCTGGGTGCGCGCGAATGTCCGCAAGACGCCGGCTGAGATCGAGGCCTTCAATCAGTGGGTTCTCAATCGCGGACGCAACGACGACGCTTCGCCGCGCGTGAAGGAAATCAAAGAGAAATCCGGTCTCGCGCATCGCGCGGAGATCCAGACATTCGTGGACCTCATCGAGGTGGATGAAGGCCGCCTCTGACGGATGTCCTTCATTTTTTCGTGAGAATCCCGTGCGGTCGTTTTGGGCGATTGGAGAGGGGAACGTCTGCCGCTTCGAGGGTTGGCGAGGCGACGTTTGAGTGATGAGAGCGTGGGCGCGGGTCCCAAATCCACGGATCAGCTCGATTTTCAGAGATCAACCCTCATCATCCATGGAGGATCGGAGAGGTGGGTCGTGTCGAGATTCCAGACTCCTCACAAGAAGGGTGTGATGGCTCGGCCGGCGGCCTCGCCCTCCCTTTCCACCGTCTATGCTTGGGAAAAATCCGCTCGATCGCGAAGCGAGGGAGGGCGCCGCCGCCGGCGGCGCCGCGGCCGCGGCTTGAGTCCAAAATGTTGCGAGGGCGTCGCATGTTCCTCGACCGAGGATGGA
>JABWAM010000219.1 GCA_013360985.1 Verrucomicrobiia bacterium
GGCGTACCCGCCGGCCTGGGCGAGCCGGTGTTCGACAAGCTCGACGCCGACCTCGCGAAAGCCCTCCTGTCGCTCCCCGCGTGCAAAGGCTTCGAGGTGGGCTCGGGATTCGCCGGCGCGACGATGAGAGGCTCCGAACACAACGACCGTTTCGTCCGTCGCGGCGGCCGAATTCGCACGGACACCAACTTTTCCGGCGGGATCCAGGGCGGAATCAGCAACGGGGAAGACCTCGTGCTGCGCGCCGCATTCAAACCGGTCGCCACGATCCTGCGCCCTCAGCGGACGGTGGACGTTCGCGGACGGCCGACGATCCTCGCTCCCAAAGGGCGCCACGATCCGTGCGTCTTGCCGCGCGCGGTCCCGATCGTCGAGGCGATGGTGCTTCTCGTTTTGGCCGATCACGCGCTCCGTCAGCGCGCGGACGTGGGTTAAACGAAATTTCGAAGAGATTCCGAAGGCGCGTTCCGCTCCAAGCGAGCGACGGGAGGAGGCGAAAGGACGCAGGCGGGGCTCGATGCGGGAAAAGCTCGCCCTTCCATGCCAACCCGCGCTTTCAATTTTCCTTTGAACGCGCCGCCGCGGAGGGATCGCCCCATTCGGCGACTTGTTGAAGGAAGGCTTTGAGTTGGGAAAAGGTCGCGCGCTCTCCGAGCGCGTCGGCATGCTGCTGCACGAGGCTCAGGTTCGCGTCTTCGCGGAGGGCGTTGAGGGCGCACGATCCGCGCGGGGTAATTTTTGCGCTGCGCCATCCCATCATCCCTGAACCTCGGGTCCCCGTCACCGGCCCCTGCTCGATCAGTCCGGCTTCCCAGAGCAGGAGGCAATGCTCCGTCGCCGACGACGGAAACCGCCCGCTGAGGGCGCTCTCCGTTTCCAAGCTGAGCAGAATGCTCCGGAGGATTTGGGCATCGAGCTTCATGAAGCGCGCAGCCGGAGGATAAACGTATCCCGTGCGCGAGCCAAGCATTCCCGTTTTTTGCGGGCGCGCGCGCGACGCGACGACATCACGCCTTCGGCCCCGAAAAACGGGTGTAGTCACGGAGGGTTTTGCGCTCGGGGGAAACCGTCCAGGGAAACAGGCCGCTCTCATGGAACATGACGCCGCGGCGCGCGCAAAGGCTGAGGAGCGCCTCCATGCCGACCACCGCATGGCAGATGCCGTAGAGCGTCTTTGGCGTGCGTTTCACCGCGGAAGGGATTTCCACGATGCGCGCCGCTTCCAGCGCGCCATTGACGGCGGCGACCTGGCCTCGCGAGGTCTCGGGCGTGGCGAGAGCGATCTCGGAATGGGGGAGGCCGCGGACCGCTTGAGCGAAACGCCGCACCATGGCGTGGCGGGCATCCTCGTCGGCCTTCAACACCTCCGCGGATCCCTCGCGCTCGATGACGACGAGGCCGCGCGTTCGATAAACGCGCCCTTTCTCCCCTTCGATCACGAGGAGCGAATCCACAAAGAATTCGCACGCATGCGTTTGGAGGACGAGGACCGAGACGCCGGTATCGGTTTCCAGCCGCATAGCGGCGGTGTCGAAGGTTTCGATCGGATTGCTCCGGTACAGTTCGGCTTCGACAGACACCGGCTGCGCCGCGCGCTCCGGGGTGGCGCCGGCAAGGAAGAAAGCGAGGTTGATTTCGTGGGCATGCGCGTTGTTCGCAATCGCATCGATCACCCAGCGCCCTTCGCGCCGAAACTTTCCGCACCAGGGCGCTCGTCCATAGTAGGCGTCTCCGCGCGGGCCGGCGGCGTGCGTCACGATGCTTCGGAGCCGTCCGATCTCTCCGCTCAGCAGCCGCTTTTTCAGGCGCATGGTCGTCGGGTGATAAATGTCCTGATAGCCGATCGCCACGGGGAGATCGCTCCGTTTGGCGTCGGCGATCATCGCGTCCACCTCTTCCACGCTGCCAGCCACCGGTTTTTCGCACATCACGGCTTTGCCGGCCGCCAAGGCTTTCGCCGTGAATTCGCGATGCAGATCAATGGGGAAAGGAATCCAGACCGCTTCAATATCTTCCTGGAGAAGGGCATCGAATCCATCCACGACGCGTACGCCCGCCGCGCGGAGGCGTTCGACGGTTTCCTGAGGCGCGTTGGGGGTGCTGCCGACCGCCGTGAGGCGCGCCGCGGCGTCGGAGAGGCGGCCATGCTCTTCGAGAAGCTTGCAGACGTAGGCGCCGTAGTTGCGGAGCCCGACGGTGCCGATCCGGACCGGAGGGAAGGCGGCGGTGGGCATGATGGCGAGTTGCGGTGGGGCGAACGGAGGCGACGCGCGAGGGTCACTTCGCCGCGGCTTCTTCGGAGATCGGACCCTTCCGCAGCTTCGCCTCTCCGTTGCCCTCGGCGACGGTCTTTTCGCCCACGACGACGATGTCCGCGGCGCGATGCCCCGAGAAACGGTTGTCCTTAATCACGTTTTCATCGGCGCGCGTATCTTTGTTTTTTCCAAGGTTTGCGCGTTCTTCGATTCCAATGAATTGCGTGGGTTCGCTTTGCGTGTCGCGAATCGTGTTGCCGAGAATCGTGTAGTTGAGCGCGTCCTCGGCGCTCGCGTAAATCGCGATTCCCGGGAATTTGCCCGGCTTCGATTGAGAATTGTTTTCGATCACGTTCTCCCGAATCACGTTGCCGGAGGACCTCCCGCCGTTGATCTCGATGCCCGGCCCGCCGTTGCCCGCGATCAGATTCTTTTCGATGGTGTTCCGTTGATCGTGGGGATTGCCGAGCCCGCCCAGGCCGGGGCCGCGGTTCCCCACGAAACGGTTGTTGCGCAGGAGAAGCTCCTGATTGCTCCAGCAGAAATAAAGCCCCTGGGCGTTGTTTGTCGAGAGGTTGCCTTCGAAAATCAGGCGCGTCGCTCCCGTGCCAGGATGAAAGCCGTTCCCGCGGTTTCCTGTGGCTTCGCAGTCGCGGATTTCATCGTCTTCGACCGTTTGCAGGCTGAATCCGTCGGTATGCCAGTCGCGCACCGCGACGCGCTCGATCTTCACCTTCTTGGCGCCGAAAAGATGGATGCCGCCGACCGTATAGCGGTTCATCAACGGATCGGACTCCTCTCCCGTCCGTCCGCGCACCGTGAGGTCTCGGATCGCCGCGTTCGTGAAATTCGCGCCGTGAATCATGGGGGAAACAGCCCAAATCAGGACGGAAGAGAAGCCGTTCCCGAATTTCTCGCGTGGCGGCCAAATTGGGAAGTCCACGCCGGCGGGAGACTCCAAAATCAGCGTGTTTCCTTTGACTTCCTTGACGAACACCATCGCGAGCATGGACTCGTTCGGCGGTTCTCCGAGGGCGAGTTCATCGCCTGCTTGGATGCCCTGCGCGTTCCGCAAAACGATTTCTTGGTCGCTCTTCTGGATCGGTTTTTCGGGGAAATATTCCAACCCGCAAGTAATCCATCCGGTTCGATCCGGCGCGAGCCTCCAGGAGGGCGCGCCATATGGAGATTCCAAAACGACCTGCTTCGCGGCGGCGTCCACAGACTGGACCGCGCCGGGCCGCGTATAGACGATGTGCGTGGGCGGAATCGATCCGGTCAGCATGGCGCCGAGCCCCGCCGCAATTCTTTCGGGCAGCGTCTCACAGGCGAGGGTGATTTTTTTGTTTTCCTGGTCGTACTCCGCGCGCAGCACCCTGCCGACGGCGGATTTTCTGGCAGGCGTCAAGACCGTCTTATCCATTCCCGCTCCCTCGATCGCGACGCCCGTCTTCAAGACGAGTCCGCGGCGGAGGGCGAACACCCCTTCCGGCAGCTTGACGATTCCGCCGTCCGGATTTTTGGAGGCGAGATCGATGGCCTTCTGGAAGCCGCAGTCGGGAAGTTTGGGATCGAGGAACGAGGCGGCGTCCACCACGAGCTCCGCGCTTTGTGAGGGAATTCCGAATGCGCCGAAGCATCCCGCGATCAGCGCCCAGAGAAAGGGAACGGTGTGCATGACGAGAGTATAGATGGTTCGCTCCGCGATGGGAGCGCAAATTCGGCGCCTTGCTGTCTGCATGTTTCCACCTTCCCGGTGGGATCACTTGGGGATGGAAAATGCGCGGCGGCTTTCTTCCGCGTAGGTTTCCTCGGCGAGATAACTGCTGCGCACGAAGGGCCCGGCGGCGACGACGGAGAACCCGATCGCGCGCGCTTCGCGGGCAATGGCGTCAAACTCCGCGGGCGCCGCGAAACGCACCGCCGGCGCATGCCGCGGGGAGGGCGGCAGATATTGGCC
>JABWAM010000220.1 GCA_013360985.1 Verrucomicrobiia bacterium
CTGCCGCCGCTTCGGCGCGCGATCGCCGCCGTGCGCGATCTGGGGGCGCCGGTGATCCTTTACGTCGGCGGTTCGTCGCCGCATCTCGAGGCGATGGCCGACTCGGGCGCGGATGTCCTCTCCGTGGACTGGCGCCTCCCGCTCGACGAGGTGCGCCGCCGCGTGGGCGAGGGCGTCGCTCTCCAGGGAAACCTGGATCCCACGCGCCTCTTCGCTCCGCTCCCCGACGTGCGCGCGGCGACGCGGGAGATGCTCGCGACGCACCCGGGGCCCGGCCTGATCGCCAACCTTGGGCACGGCCTCCTTCCCACGACGCCCGTGGACGCCGTGCGCGCTTTCGTGGAGACCGTGCGCGCCGCGGCAGGCAAAGCGCCCAGAGGAAACGCCCGCGGAAAACCGTCATGAGGCGACGAAACGCAAGGACAACGCGCGTGGAAAAGGCGCCGCTTTCGATGGAATGAACATCGATTTTTCCCTGATCGCCAAATACGACCGCTCGGGCCCCCGCTATACGAGCTATCCGACGGCGCCGCATTTCCACGAGGGATTCACCGCCGACGATTTCCGCCGGGAAATTGCGCGCACGAACGCCGAGGCGGGAGCGCCGCCGCTGTCGCTCTATGTCCATCTCCCTTTTTGCGAATCCGTCTGTTTTTTCTGCGGCTGCAACGTCACCTTCACGAGCGACCGCCGCCGCCCGATCGCGTACACCGAATCCCTCGTGGGCGAGATGGACGCCGTCGCCGCGCTCGTGGACCGCCGCCGCCGCGTCGAGCAACTCCATTGGGGCGGCGGCACGCCCACCTTCTTTCGTCCCGAACAGATGCGCGCGCTCCATGAGGCGACGCGCGCGCGATTCGAGTTCGCGCTCGACGCCGAGGTCGGCATCGAGGTGGATCCGCGGGAGGCTTCCGAAGAACATTTCGCGACGCTCGCGGCGCTCGGTTTCAACCGGCTCTCCATGGGAGTCCAGGATTTCGATCCGCGCGTGCAGAAGGCGGTGAACCGCATCCAGACGGAGGAGATCACCCGCCGGGCCATCGCGCAGGCGCGCGCCGTGGGATTCGCGAGCGTCTCGCTGGACCTCATCTACGGCCTGCCGCACCAAACCGAGGCGACCTTCGCCGCCACGGTCGCGAAGGTGCTCGCGCTCGATCCCGACCGCGTGGCGGTGTTCAATTTCGCCTATCTCCCGGAGATCGTTCGCCATCAAAAGGCGATTCCCCGGGAAGCCCTTCCGTCGCCTGCGGAAAAGCTTGCGATCCTGCGTCGCGCCTCGGAAGATTTTGCGGCCGCCGGCTATCGTTACGTCGGCATGGACCATTTCGCGAAGCCGACCGACGAACTCTGCCGCGCGCAGGACGCCGGGCAATTGACCCGCAACTTCCAGGGCTACTCGACGCACGGCGGCTGCGACCTCTACGCCTTCGGCGTTTCCGCGATCAGCCAGGTCGGCCGCGCCTACGCCCAAAACCACAAGAGCGTCCATCTCTACGAACCGAAGGCGCGCGCCGGCGAACTCGCCACGCAGCGCGGAATCCTGCTCACCCCCGAGGACGAATTGCGTCGCGAGGTGATCCTGCGCCTCATGTGCGACTTTCGCCTCGACACCGCAGCCTTCGGAAAACGGCATGGGATCGCGTTCGGCGAACACTTCGCCGAAGCCCTCGAAGCCCTCGTCCCGATGGAGCGCGACGGCCTGCTGACCGTCCGCGGCGACACAATCGACGTCACGCCGACGGGCCGCTATCTCATCCGCAACATCTGCATGGCGTTCGACGCGCGCCTCGCGGAAAAACCGGGGCACAAGTTTTCCCGGACGGTGTAGGCGCGCATCGAAAAATTTCGAGGGCGCGCGGGGAAACGGCGGCGCTTCACCTTCGTTTCGAGGGCTTTTTCGAACGGGACGCCCTGGCGGCGGAACGATCGACCGCGGGGGGAGGGGCGGCGGATGACGCCGCGCCTCGGGCGCCGCGTTTTTTCAATTCCTCGATCTGATCGCGCAGGATCGCGGCGCGCTCGAACTCGAGCTTCGCCGCCGCGCGTTCCATCTCGTCCTCGAGCTCGTGGAGGAGCTCGCTGATCGTGAAATCGCCTCCCGCTTCGGCGATCACGCCCGCCTCGATTTCCTTTGCCTCCTCGTACACGGCGAGGCTTTCCTCGAGGGCGCGCGTCACGCTCCGGGGGGTGATCCCGTTCGCGCGGTTGAACGCGAGCTGTTTCTCGCGCCGGCGGCGGGTCTCGCGGAGGAACCCCCGGATCGCGTCGGTCTCGACGTCGGCGTAGAGGACGACCTCGCCGTTCACGTGGCGCGCGGCGCGGCCGGCGGTTTGGATGAGCGAGCGTTCGGAGCGCAGGAAACCCGTCTTGTCGGCGTCGAGGATGGCGACGAG
This sequence comes from Verrucomicrobiia bacterium, assembly GCA_013360985.1. Lineage (GTDB taxonomy): Bacteria > Verrucomicrobiota > Verrucomicrobiia > JABWAM01 > JABWAM01 > JABWAM01. The sequence goes on from JABWAM010000220.1 coordinate 2,394, forward strand.
GGAGACCTCGGGCAGGTCCAACCCTTCGCGGAGGAGATTGATCCCGACGAGGACATCGAACTCGGCCTTGCGCAATCCGCGGAGAATCTCGACGCGCTCGATCGCGCCGATCTCCGAATGGAGGTAGCGGACGCGGACGCCGAGTTCGCGTAGGTACTCGGTGAGGTCTTCGGCGGTGCGTTTGGTGAGGGTGGTCACGAGGACGCGCTCCTTGCGGCCGACGCGTTCGCGGACGCGCGCGAGGAGGTCGTCGATTTGTCCCTTGAGCGGGCGCACCGTGGCGGCGGGATCGGTAAGGCCCGTGGGACGGATGATCTGCTCGATCACGTTCGGATTTTGGCGGAGTTCCCATTCCGCCGGCGTCGCCGAGACGCACACGACCTGCTTCTGGCGGGCGAGGAACTCGTCGAAGTTGAGCGGGCGATTGTCGAGCGCGGAAGGGAGGCGGAACCCGTGCTCGACGAGAACCCGTTTGCGGGATTGGTCGCCCGCGTACATCCCGCCGAGCTGCGGGATCGTCGCGTGCGATTCATCCACGATCGTGAGGAAGTCGTTGGGGAAGAAATCGAGGAGCGTGTAGGGCGGCGCGCCGGGGGCGCGCCCCGTGAGATGCCGCGAGTAGTTCTCGATGCCGTTGCAGAACCCCATCTCCTGGAGCATCTCGAGGTCGTAGGTCGTCCGCATCTTGAGGCGTTGCGCCTCGAGAAGTTTCTTTTGCGCTTCGAGTTCCTGGAGGCGTTGGGTGAGTTCCTCGCGGATCGTCAAGATCGCGCGCTGAACAGTGTCGTACGGGGTGACGTAATGTTTGGCCGGGAAAAGGGCGATCCGCTCGAGGACGCCGCGGGAGTCGCCGGTGAGCGGATCGAAACGGGTGAGCCGTTCGATCGTGTCGCCGAAAAGCTCGATGCGCACGGCCTCCTCGGAGTCGGCGGGATGAAGCTCGACGACGTCGCCGCGCGCGCGGAAATGACCCCGCGCGAACTCGAGGTCGTTGCGGTGGTACTGCATGTCCACGAGGCGACCGAGCAGGGTTCGGCGGTCCATTGACTGACCGACCCAGAGGTGGAGGACCATCCGCTGATAATCTTCCGGGGAGCCGAGGCCGTAGATGCAGGAAACGCTGGCGACAATGATCACGTCGCGCCGCTGAAGGAGCGAACTCGTCGCGGAGAGGCGGAGGCGTTCGATCTCCTCGTTGACCGCCGAATCCTTCTCGATGTAGGTGTCGGTTTGAGGGATGTAGGCCTCGGGCTGGTAGTAGTCGAAGTAACTGATGAAGTATTCGACGGCGTTCTTCGGGAAAAAGCCCTTGAACTCGGCGTAGAGCTGGGCGGCGAGCGTTTTGTTGTGGGTGACGACGAGCACGGGGCGCTGGAGGCGTTCGATGACGTTGGCCATCGTGAAGGTCTTGCCCGAGCCGGTGACGCCGAGAAGAGTTTGGAACGCGACGCCGCCCTGAAGCGCGGCGACGAGGCGCTCGATGGCCTGGGGCTGGTCGCCGCAAGGCTGGTAGGGAGCGACGAGCTCGAAGGACGGCATGCGGGCAATGTGGCCCGGTCGGGTCCCTCAGTAAAGCGGGCGCCCGAGGCGTTGCCATTCGGCGAAGAGCGCGGCGCAATCTTCCTCCAGCAACCCGCCGGCGAGCGTCGGCAGACCTTCGCCGCGGTGGAACCGCGCATCGTCGAAGCCTGCCGCTGCCGCGGTTTGGCGGGCGACGCCGTAGATCCCGCGCGCGAGGCGCGCCCAGGCGATCGCGCCGAGACACATCGGGCAGGGCTCGGCGGTGGCGTAGATCACGCCGCCGGAGA
>JABWAM010000012.1 GCA_013360985.1 Verrucomicrobiia bacterium
CTGCGGACGAGGCGCCCGAGCCGCGCGACGCCGCGCCCGCCGAGACGACGGCGAAAAAACTCGGCCGATTCCAGGTCTGGTTTCTCGGTCCCGAAGGAAGAGACCTGGAGTTCGTCCATGAGGAAAATCCCATGGTTCCGAACGCGTCCGCCTACCGCTTCGAGTTCACAGCGCCGACCGACGGCCTCTACCGGCTCAATGCGCGCGTTGTCAACAAGGGTGGCGTTCGCGCGTCGTTCGCGGGCCGCCCCCACGTGATGGAAGCTCGTCCGTTGGGCCGCAAGAACGTCCTGCGGCTCGAAAAGCTCTCGAACGGTGCGACGGAGGGCGCCGGCCACGCCGTGGCGACGACCCGCTGGTATTTCTATGTCCCGAAAGGCACGCGCGCTTTCGCGATCGAAGCGGCTTGCTCGGGACGCAGCAAGCCGCTCCTCGCCGCGTTCGAAACGGCGGACGGACGCGCCGTCATGACCGAGGCCGTTCCCGCCGGAGGCGAACTCCTCGCGCGGGTTCCCGCGGGCAAGGATGGCGCGGTCTGGAAGGTCGAATTGGATTCCGACCGCAGTTCCTTCGGAATTTCGGGGGCGCCGCCCTTCGTGGCCGGACATCCCGACCAGCTCCTCGTGCCTCGCGAACCTTAACGATTCCCGCCCACCCATCGGCGCGCATATGAGCAGTCCCTGTCATTCCAGACCAAGCAGGAAACCTCGATGGAAGCGCCGCCGCAGGGGCGCCTTCACCCTCATCGAGCTTTTGGTCGTCATTGCGATCCTCGCCATTCTCGCGGCGCTCGTGTTGCCCTCGCTCGAACACGCGCGGGAATCGCTGCGCCGCACAGCGTGCATGAGCAACCTGCGTCAGATCTACACGCTATGCGCGGCCTATGCGGCCGATTGGGACGGCTGGTATCCGCCTGCGCCAAATTCGTCCGTCCCCTTCGCCGATGCGCCTTTCGTCACGCATCTGGTCCAAGGAAAATTTTCGCGATCGTTTCCTCCGTTTCCCGATGCGGGCAGCAAGGCCCATCGCGACCTCTACACCTGTCCCAGCGAGACTGCGTTCCTCCGGAAGCAGGGCATGAAACCGAACCGCTGCAGCCAGTTCTGTTCCTACTCCTATTTCGGCGGCGCGGTGGCCAATCCCGTCCTGCGCGCCCAGAATCCCTCCACGTATGGCTGGCGCGCCGGTTCCTTTCCTTCAGGATGGAGTTCCCCCGCTCGGATCGGTTCCGCGCGCAACACCGCCCAAACCCCGTTCCTTTGCGACAACGCCTGGTTTTGGACGGGGGCGCCGCATCCCATCAGTCCGTTCTTCAACGCACGGGCGGTCATGGCGGAAACCAGTTTTTCGTTGCTGGCTAATCATGCGGCGGCCGATGGGATCACCCCTGTCGGACTGAACATGATCTTTGCCGATGGACACGGCCAGTGGTCGAATCTTCGAGAAGGCACGACCAATGCCTCCCGCCGGATTTATTATCTCATCGGCAGCGTCGAAATGTGGCTCTGTTGGTAACTCGCGCGAAACGCTTCTCCTCGCCGTCCCGAATCGTTTTCCTCTTGATCCCGCACTCCTTCAGAACTTTTTTGTGATGAATCTTCGCTCCCTCCCCGAGCCTTCGCGCGCGCATCTCGAACGGATTCTCGCCGCGGTTTCGCGCGCGGACTCCGTGGATTCCTGGCCGGGAAACGGTTTCCTCGCGCGTCTGGCCCTGGGCGACCTCGAAGGCGCCGCGCGAGGGTTGCGCGCCATGATCGCCGCCTGCAAACGCGGCGCGGGCCTGGACTGCGTGGATTTTCGTCTCAACCTGCTCTTCCGCGCCCACGAACTCTTCGGCGACCGCTGGCCGCCCGAACTTCGGGCCGATTTTCAAGCGGTGGCCCTCGATACGCCTTACTTCGGCGTCTGGTCGCCGGAATATCCCGCCTATCGCAACAGCGAAAATCATCACCTGAACTGGGCGGTCGCCGAATATCTGGCGGCCCAGACGTTTCCGGACGCAACCTTCGCCTTCGACCAGCATTCCGCGGCGCAGCATCAGGCGCGCAGCCGCCTCCTCATCGCCAACTGGATCGATCTGCGCGCTCGCTACGGATTCTGCGAATGGAACTCGGCCACCTACATGGGGATCAACGTGTTGAGCCTGCTGAATCTCGCCGATTTCGCCCGGGAACCCGCCCTGCGCGCGCTCGCTTCCCGGGCGGTGACGATGCTCTTGGCCGACCTCGCCGCCGAAGCCCATCACGGATTTGTGATCGGCGCGCAGGCGCGCCTCTATGCCGACGACCTGATCCGGGGGCGCCAACTCGTTTCTTCGGCCATGACCCTGCTGCTCGGCGCCGGCGACTCTGGAGAAATTCTTCCGCGGGCCGGACTGGACGAATGTATCGCGACCACCGGTTATCGTCCTCCCGAGGCGCTTCGCGCGATGGCGGGCGCGGGGTCTGCCGGCGTCCATCGGGAGCGCCATCGCGCCGAAACCGATCTGCTCTACAGTTGTCGGAGCGCCTTCTGGCATCCGCCCGTCGAGTTGATCGAGGAGCGCGCGCGGCGAAGGTTCGCGCCCCATTCGCTCCCCGAGGTGGGAATCCGCACGGAGCAGAATTCCGATTGGATGATCAGCGGCGCGCATTTTTCGCCGCGCGACCGAAAAGATCATCCCGCCCCTTGCCCTCAGGGGCTGGTCTGGTCGGGTTGCCTGGCGGGCCATGCGCCCGTCTTCGCCACCCATCCTTTCGCCGGAGACTCGAAGCGGGCTCGCGACCGCTTCTGGACAGGGACGGCTTCCCTCCCGGTCTGCCTCGCCATGGACGGAGTCGTGGCGGCGCTCTATTCCGGCGGTCCTCAAGGCGCCGACTTCACTCATGCGTATTTTCCCACCGCGCAACTGGAGGAGTGGCATCAGGACGGCCAGGTCTTTTACGGACGGCGCGCGCGCGGCTGCGTCGCGCTCTTCGCTCCGCCGGACGCTCGCCTTGTCGCCCAGGGCGATCATGCCGGCGCCGAGATCCGGGCGCCCGGCGCCCGCGCCGCCTGGCTCATGGTTTTGGGATCCACAGCCGCGGAAGGTTCCTTCTCGAACTTCGTGGAGCGTTGCCGCGCGTTCACCCTGCGTCATGCGCCGGAGTCGGGGCGCCTGGAAGTCCTCCAGCCTTCGGCGCGCTGGATTTTGAACGCGAATGGAGAGATCGCGATCAACGACGTTCCCTTCTCGTTTGCCGACTGGCCCCGCATGGATCATCCCGCCGTCCGTGCGGATTTCGGCGAAGCCGTCTGGCGCTTTGCCGACGCGGCGGAACGCCTCGAATTTCACGAAGCCCGCGCTCTCGTCCGGGACAACGAATCCCTGCTCCTTGCGACGCCACCCCCTTTCTCGAACCCCACACCCCCCCTCCCTGTATGAACGCCTTCCCCATCATTGACGCTCACCTCCACTTCATCGGCAACCATCCCGACTCGCTTGCGATGCTGGAGGAGTTCAACCTCAAGCTTCTCAATGTCTGCGTCAGCCATTCCTCCTTCAAATGGCGGGAGATCATGGCCACGCCCTACCGCGATCTCGCGCGACGGTATCCCCATCGTTATGCCTGGTGCACCGCCTTCGTGTCGCCCGGCTTCGACGATCCCGATTACGCGGAGCGCGCCATCCGCGATCTGGAGCGCGACTTCGCCGATGGCGCGATCGCCTGCAAGGTGTGGAAAGACCTCGGGATGGATCTCCGGGATCCTCAAGGCCGTTACGTCATGGTGGACGATCCCATCTTCGCGCCGATTTTCGAGCATCTCGCGCATCGGGGGAAACCCCTGTTGATGCACATCGGCGAACCCCTCTCCTGCTGGCAACCGCTGAACCCGGCAAGCCCTCACTACAATTATTACAGCAAAAACCCCCGTTGGCATGTGTACGGGCGCCCCGGCTTCCCTTCGCACGCCGAGATCCTCGCCGCCCGCGACCGCGTGATCGAGAATCATCCCCGCCTCCGCGTCATCGGCGCGCACCTTGGCAGTCTCGAGCACGACGTCCGCGAAATCGCCCGTCGGATGGAGCGCTTCCCGAACTTCGCCGTGGACACCTCCGCCCGATTGACCGATCTCGCTTTTCAAGATCCCTCGGTCGTGCGCGACTTTCTCCACCGATTCTCCGACCGCGTGCTCTTCGGCACCGACATCGTCGCGCGCACGCCGCAAGACCAGATGACGCCCGAGGAGCGGACGGAGTTGCTCGACGCCGCGCGCGCGAACTATCGCCGGCATCTCGCCTTCCTCGGCGGCCGCGCGCCGGTCGAGTTCCAAGGCCGCTCCATTCCCGGGCTCGGCCTGAGCGCCGACCTGATGGAAAAGCTCTTCTTCGCCAACGCGCGCGCCTGGTATCCCGGAATCTGACGGCGCGGCTTTGATCTTGGATTTCGCGCGCCGTTGAGGAAAATTGGCGGAGTCCGTATGGCTCCGATTCGCCCTCGCGCCGCTCCCACCCTCCGCCAGATCGCCCGCGCGGCGGGCGTCTCCATCAGTTCCGCCTCGCACATCCTCAACGGACGCTCCATCCGCTATAGCCGCGCGACGCGCGCGCGCGTCGAAACCTTTGCCCGGCGGCTCGGCTATCGCCCCAATCGCTATGCTCAGGCGATGCGCCGCCGGCGCAGCGGCGTCATCGGCATCCTCCAGCACGCCGGCCTTCTTCAGGCTGCCGCTCAAAAAGCCAACCAAGCCGCCCTCGCCGTCGTCACCGCCGGCTACGAAGTCCTCAACGCCGATGTCCTCTGGCGTCCCCAGGGCGTGCAGATGGCCTGCTCCTCCATGCTCGACGCCCGCGTCGAGGGTCTCCTGCTCGTGGATCCGCCGGCCTCCTTTCCGCCCAGCGAACTCCGCCGATTCCGATCCGCCGGCATCCCCGTCGTCGCCCTCGGCGGCGCGCGCTTCGCGGGCGTCCCCCAGGTTCGCGTGGACGCGCGTCAGGGCATGCGCGAGATCGCCCGTCATCTCCTCGAACTCGGCCATCGTCGCCTCTGCCTGCTCATCCCCCGCATGCTCGATGGGCGCAACGCCGACGTGAGTTGGCCCTCGATCGAGCGGGCGCAGGGTTTTCGCGAGGCCCACGCGCGCGCGCGGCTTGCCCCCGGTCCGGAGGCGATCCTCCAGGCCGAAACTCCGAACGAAGCGATGCACCCCTACCAGAATGGACGCGCCGCCGTGCGCGATCTCCTCCGTCGCCCGCGGCTTCCCCACGCGGTTCTTTGCAGCAACGACGATTGGGCTGTCGGCGCGCTCAACGCCTGCGCCGAACAGCGGATCCGCGTCCCGGAAGATCTCGCAATCACGGGGTTCGACAACTCGATGATCGGCGAGTTTGGGATGGTGCCGCTCACCACGTTCGCCCAACCCATTGAGACGATGGCCCGACGGGCGGTGGAAATCCTCACCCGCCTCATCCACGGAGGACGCCTCCGCCCCGACGACCATCTGGTGCGCCTCTCCGGCGAACTCATCGTGCGCCGATCCTGTGGCGCAAGCTTTTCTCCAAAACCCGCCTGATCCTCTCTCCTCGGCGCCGCCGACGACAGCGTTCACCCTCGCGCCGCGGCGTTAAAGAGGAGCGGATCTCCAAAATCCACGGATCCGCTCCATTTTGGAGAGATCACCTCCTCCTCATCCATCGAGGGCGGGTTTCCCTATGCCTTATCCGCGGACTCCGGAGGATCCGCGGATGGGGCGGAACGATAAATATTCCCCCTGGATCACGGGGCTGCGCCTAATGGATGGCGGGGTGTTGGCGAAGAAATTTATTTCGCGAATTGTCTTGCGCTCATAACGTTGTGATCCTATTCTTCCGTCACTTCGAATTTAGCCTGGAGGTTTTGATGATCCGCTTCTCCCGTTTCCGCGCCGCGCCGTGGATCCTTTTGTTCGCTTCGGGCTGGCTGACGCCGGCCGCTTCCCGCGCCCAAACCTCCTACTGGAACGCCACCAGCGGGACCTTTTCCGAAGCCGGCAACTGGATCGGTGGCGTGCCGGACGCCACGCAGGTCGCCATCTGGACCAACAACAACGGCAGCAGCATCACGATCAGCTTTTCGGCGGACGCCACCAATGCGGGCGCCAGCTTCAACTCGCTTTCGCCCTCCACGGGCGCGAGCGGCAGCCGCATCCTCGACATCGGCGCCAACACATGGTGGGTGACCAACCGGTTTCATGTGGGAACCGTTCCCGGTCTGACGGGCAGCGTCCAGACGACCACCGGCAATCTCGTCGTGACCAATTCGGAAGGAACCGCCCAGATCCTCGTCGGCGGAACGGGGGTCGGCACGCTCACCCTCAACGGCGGCGTGACGATCGCGGATCAGCTTGTCGCGACGAACGCCGACCGAAAGAATCTTGTCCTGAACTCGGGCGTTCTCACCCTGCTCCACGGCTCGACGCTCTCCATGGGGAGCAACGGCATCTTCAACCTCGGCGCTACGGCCGGTCAGGAAATGACGCTTCAGGTGCTCGGCGGAACCAACGTCACCACCTTCTTCGGCAGTTCGAAATATCTCTCCATCGGCGCCGCCGCGAACGCGACGGGCACGGTGGTCGTTGCGGGGAACGGAACGATCTGGAGCAATGTCGTCGGCGATAGCAGCCGCGTGGATCTCCATGTCGGAGGCCACAGCGCGGGAGTTGGACATCTGGTCGTCAGCAATGGCGCGTCGGTCTATTCGCAAGGGAACCTGAAGATGCTCGGAACCAACGGCCTGCTGCTCGTCGCGGATGGAGGCCGTTTCAGCGCGGAGCGCGACAACGGAGGAAGCGTGACGGGCGTGGGCAATCTCCTGATCGTCAGCAATCCGACCTCTTCCGTCAGTCTGCACCTGCAATTCATTGGACAGAACTCCGCGTCCAATCAGTGGATTATCGCGGACGGAGGCCAGATCACCGTGACCGCGGCGAACAGCAGCGTGCACCTTGGAGGAGGCAGCAACGGCGTCGGCAACGCGATCCTGATTTATGGCGACGGTTCCCGCCTCAGCCTCTCCGGCGCCCTCTCCATTGATGTAGGGGCCGGTTTCGGTGGCGCGATCAGTGCGGCAGGCCCCGGGCGGTCCAACTACGTGGTGGTCGCCTCGGGCGGGAGCCTGGTCGGAGGCGCTGTCAGCGATCTCGTCGTGGGCCGTTATGGCGACGGCGCGCGCCTCTGGGTGACCAACGGAGGCTCGGTCACAGCACGTTATCTGAACGTCGGATTGGCGACCAACACCGCCTCCGGCCAGGTCCTCGTGGACGGCGCGAAGAGTCTTCTCCGGGTCTCCAGTCTTTCTGTCGGAACGAACAACTACAATCCCGGACCGGGCGCCAACTGCGGGCGCGGACTGGTGCTCGCGCAGAATGGCGGCGTGATCGAGGCCATAAACCTCTACGGAGGGATGGGCGGCGTCGGGATCGTCTCCAACCTCGGCGGGGTCTTCCAGTTTGCCGTCGCCAATCCGGGAATCTCCAACTACGGCCAGGCCACCCTCGTCGTCCAGAACGGAACGGTCGCCTTTCGGCATGTCGTCGACGCGCAGGTGCTCGGCGCGATCACCAATCTCACCTATGCGGGCGCCAACATCTTGCGCCTCATCGCGGCGACCAACGCCCTCTTGACGGACTACGCCTTCAGCAACGGGGCGGCCTTCGCCTCGCTCGATCTCCAGAGCAACAGCCTCTTCCGCAGCACGAACAGCCTCTTCCTCGGCGTCGGCGGCCGGCTCACGGGCAACGGCGTGCTCGCCAGCCGGATCGTCACCAGCGCGGGCGCGATTTCGCCGGGCAACTCTCCGGGCGCCCTGGTCTTCTCGAACGACCTCACCCTTCTCGACGCCTCGACGCTTGTGCTCGAGATCGCCGGCACGAACTCCGGCCAATACGACTTCCTCGACATCAAGGGCGCGTTGACCATGAACGGGAACGTGCTCGTCACGAATCTCGGCTACAGCTTCGTCGGCGGCGAAAGCTTCAACTTCCTCGACGCCGGCGCATGGAGCGGGGCGTTCGATGGATGGACCCTTCCGACGCTCACCGGCGGCATGACGTGGGACACCAGCCTCTTCGAGACGGCGGGGATCCTCAGCGTCGTCCCCGTCCCCGAGCCCGCGACCTGGATCGCCCTCGCCGCGGGGATCGTTCTCCTGAGCCTCCGTCGCCGCCCGGCGGCGTAAAGCGGGCTCGCCCGCAGGCGTTCTCGGAAGGCGCTCGGGGAGAGGATCGGTCTTTGTGAGCGGACTCTGTTGCCGGTTGCGTCATCCATTGAGAACTGTGAGGAATCAGAATTGTTTTGCGGTCACAACGTTATGAAAAAACTCGACTTCACGCCGGTTTCCGGGTAGTCTCCCCCTCCTCATGAGCGTCTCCTCGAAAAAGTATCGCGTCGGCATCCTCGGTTGCGGACGGGTTGCGCGGTTCAGTCATCTTGACGGCTGGCAACGCTGGAAAGACCGCGTCGAAATTACCGCCCTCTGCGACATCGTTCCCTCCCAGATGGAAGCCGCCAAGAAGGAGTTTCCCGAGTTCTGCGGCCGAGCGAAAACGTACACCGACTATCGCGCGATGCTCGCCGAGGCGCCGCTGGACATCGTTTCGGTCTGCTCCTTCAGCGACAAGCATTATGAGCATACCTCCGCCGTGCTCGAGTCCGGCCGTCACGCCTTCATGGAAAAGCCCGCGGGTTACAGCCTCGAGGAAGCGCGCCGCTTTCGCTATCTTGTCCAGAAGCACGCCCATCTCAAAGCGGGCGTCGCCTACGGGATGCGGTATCACAGCGCCAGCCAGTCTTTCCGCGCCCTGCTCCAGAGCGGCGCGCTCGGCACGATTCTCACCGGCGAAATCTCCTACAGCCATCCCGTCTTTGGCGAGGGGCGCGAGCATGTCAACGCCAACCTCGAAGATACCGGCGGTCATCTTGGCAGAACCGGGACGATGCCGTCGGAAAATCTCACCGACAAGGCGGGCAACTACATCGCCTCTTCCGAACTCACGCGTTCCACCCATCCGTGGGATTTCGCCCGCTATCTCTTTGGCGAAGCCGAGGCCGTCTTCTCCACCAACGGCGGCAATACCGACATCCAGATGGGGATCCTCTGGATGAAGAGCGGCGCGCTCGTGAGCGTTCTGGCGGGCGCCACGGCGATCCCGAAGATCGGCGGAAATCAGCATCAACTCTGCCAAGTCCACGGCACCCTCGGCAGCGCCTGGCTCACGCGCGACATGCACGAGCCTTATGTCCGCCATCCGTATTATCGGACCGACGGCGAGATCCAGACGTGGCCGGCCGTTACCGATCTCAAGGACACCTCGCACGCAGGCCTGATCCGCACCAAGAACTTTCTCGATGCCATCGAAGGCAAGGCCGAGTTGATCTGTTCGCTCGAAGACGCCGCGAAGACCACCGATCTCCTCCACGCCCTTTGGCTCAGCGAACGCACCCACGCCCGCGTGCCCGTCCTTCCCGGCATCCAGACGGGGTAATCTCCCGCGGAACATGAGCCTTCTTTCGCCCTCTGAGTCGTTCGAGGAGTCTTCGTTGAGGACCCCTCGAACGAGCGGAGAAACTTCGCGCGCTCCGCGCGCCCCTCTCATCCTTGCGGCGTTCGCGCTCTTCGCCTTTGCACCGTTCGCGCGCGGACAAGCCGATCACGCGCAGGTGGATGTCGCCACCGTCGAAGCGCCCGCGTGGAGCATGCCCGACAACGTGATGATCCGCGCGCGGGTCACCGCCATGGATCCGCCCGAGCCGACTTCGATCCAATGGCGTTACGGCGGCGAAGGCATGGGCGGCGAGGTCGTCCGCGGCGCGTTTGCGCCGCCCGGCCTTCCCGCAGCCTCCGCGAAAGGAAAGCCCGCCATGTTCCAGATCGGCGAATGGTCCGCCCAGGTTCCGCTCGTCGATATCAGAAAAGCGCCTTGGCCCCGAATCCAATTTATCACCTTCGGGGTGGGGCGTCCTCTGAAAATGAACAATCCGGTGGAACGCATCCCGATTGATTTCACCAAGAGCGCCACGATCGAGTTCGAAGTTTCGCAAAACGGACGCGTCCTCCGGACCTTTACGGAAGCCGCGACGGATGGAAACGCGTTGACCCTCGTCGTGTGGCCTGAACGCTGGGCCGATCAGGAGAAGCCCGATTACGCGGCCGGTTTCATGGGTCTTCTCGAGTACGTGACCCAGCGAGCCGACCTCCTGGAGAAGTCCCCGTGGTTCAAGGGCGACTCTCCGAAGAAATTTTCCATCGTCACGGACTTTGGCGGCTTCGGGATCGTCAACGGTTACGGCGTCCATCACAGCAGCCGCCCTGTGGTTGAAGCCGAGGCGCGCACGCTCCGCTGCCTCGGCGTCAACGGCCTGCGCGCAGCGCCTCCATTCTTCCTTGAACAAGCGAAGCAACGCGAGGGGACCGGCGCGGCCTTCGACCGCGTCCGCATCGTGCAGATCCCCGGCTATCCCGTCATGCCCAAACCTCGCGCGAAGGACGATGGGTTCGATCCCGGCTGTCCGTTCGCGGAAAAAGTTCCTGAGTTGACGAAAGCGGGGATTGAAACGGCCCTCGCCCGGATGCGCGACAACACTGCCCCCGAGGTCTGGGGTTTGACCGTGGACGAGATCGGCGTGGTCTTTGATCAAACCAACCAGGGAAAATCGCATGTCGAGAAATGCCCCCGCTGCGTGGCCGAGTTCGTCAAATTCGTAAAGGACGGCGGACGACAACCTGCCGATTTCGGAAAGGCCGATTGGTCGGAGGTGAAACCCATGATCATCTCCCCGAAAAATCCTGACTCCTCCTGGATGCAAAAGCCCGGCGCGCCGCGGACCGCTTATGAGGCGCGCCGCTTCATCGCGCACGCCTCGGCGGCGTTGTTCACGCCCCTCCGCGACGCCGTCGCCGCCGCCAACCGCGACCAGGCGAAGGCTTCCCTCGGATCTCCCGCCGCCCAGCCGTCCATGTGCGCCTACGCCCTGCGCGGAAACACGTTCCTGCTCGGCGGGCACAGCCTCGATTTCTTCGACTTCTATCGCCTCTCGGACAACGGCTTCGTGTACGAGACCTCCAACCGCGATCCGCGCGTGCACTTGTGGGACAGCTACCTCTGCGATGTGGGGCGGATGATCGCCGCCGAACAACATCTCGCCTTCGGGATCTACGTCAAACCGCACCGCGGATCGGTCGTCCAGCGCGCGCTCACCGCCATCAGCCGCGGAGCAACGATGCTCTTCTGGTACACCTACGGGCCGGACTACACCAAGGGAGACTGCTTTTCCTCTTCCTCGGCGACGCTCGGGCTGACCGCCAAGGCGGCGCGCCTCATCGCGAAGGCCGAAGACGCCCTCTACGGCGCGCGATGGGCGCAGCCCGCGCGCATCGGAATCGTCAAGCCCTTCACCTCGGAAATCTGGCTCGGCCTCAGCGCGAAAGATCCCGCCTGGATCGCCTCTCACGAGAACGCCAAGTGGACCTACACCGCTCTCGCCCACGCGCATCTGCCCGTGGATCCTCTCGACGAGAAAATGCTCGAAGAACGCGACCTCTCGCCCTACCGCGTCCTCTACGTTCACGGGCCCAACCTGCGTCGTTCCGCCGCCGCCAAGCTCGCGAAATGGGTCGAGGCAGGCGGAACGCTCTACACGAGCGGCTGGAGCCTGGCCCGCGACGAGGCCAATCAACCCCTCGATCTCCTTCTCCCCATCCTCGGCCTCGAGTCGCGAACGCCGCCGGAGATGTATCTCGCTCTCGAATCCTATGGCGCCAGTTCCCTCGATACATTCGAGCCGGCCAACGCCCGCCACGGGTTGCTGAGGGAATCGCCGCCCGCGGCCGCCTTCAAGGGTCAGGGCGCGTTCGCGGCGTCTTTTCAGCCGAAAGTCGGACGCGAAATCCTCAAGCCTTCCGCGAAGGCCGAGGTGCTGGCTCGTTATGCCGACGGCGCCGCCGCCGTCACCCGTCATGCGTACGGGAAGGGACAGGCGTACGTCGTCGGATGTTTTCCCGCCCTCGAGTACAGCGCCGGTGTCCGCAAGGAAAAATATGATATGAGCCAACAGTTCGACGCGAACCTCCGCCGTCTCGTCGCCGCGCCCGCGCTCGCTGCGACCCAGCCCGTCGTGGATCTCTCCGCGCCCACCGTCGAGGGCGTCCTCCTCGTCCATCCCGCGAACGGCGCGCGCAGCGTGGCGCTGATGAACTGGACCTCCCGCATCGCGGCGATCCGCCTCCGGGCGCAGGGCCGCGGCGTGCGGCGCACCCCGCTTCCCGCCCTCGTCGAGCAAAAAGATTTGCGCGTGACGGTCCGCGGCGCGGGATCCGTCGCGAAGGTCCGCTCGGTGATGCTCGACAAGGAAATCCCCTTTACGCAGGAGGGCGGGCTGCTCAAGGCGACGCTTCCTTCGCTCGAAGAAGCGGACGTGCTGCTCTTGGAGTAAACTCTTCTCGCCATGGAACCGCGGACATCCCAGGAGACCCGACGGCCGCGCGCGGAGCAAAGACTCAAGGGGCCGCCTTTTCGCTTCCCGTTCCCCGCTTTCCGTTGCAGCTTCACTTTAATAGAACTTTTGGTCGTCATCGCGATCATTGCGATCCTGGCGGCGCTGCTCTTGCCGGCGCTCCAAAATACGAAAGAAGCCGCGCGACGGATCCAATGCATGAACAACCTGCGCCAGATCTATATCATGTGCGCCAATTACAGTTCGGATAACGATGGTTGGTATCCACAGGGGAGCAATCCCAATTGCCCCAGCAAAGATTGGTACTGGTGCAAAGGCGGCACCAACGGCATATGGTTCCCCAAGATCAGTTCCCATCCCAATTCGCTCTTTCAGAACCTTTTTCGATGCCCCAGTATCCGCTTCGGCCGGAAGATGACCTATCCGAGCTTCGGGCATTGCTCTTATATGTACTTCGGAGGTGTCGGGAGCAGCGATCAACCCGGGACTTGGTACGGTTGGCACACCGGAACTTGGCGCAATGGATTCCAGCGAACGCCGAGGGAAAACGTCACGAGCCATCCCGAGCAAAATGCCTTCATCATGGACTCAGCTTTTCTCGGTGTCCCGCATCCTTACTCCTACGCCTACGACGAGACCCGTTGTTTCGTCGCGATCAATCATAGCAGCAAGGACGGTTTGACCGCCTTCGGGCAGAACATCGTCTTTGCGGACGGCCATGGAGAATGGATCAGCAATCCATACAGCCGTCCTCTGCGCTTCCTTGGCTCAACGGTAAACAGTAGCGACTACCCTTCGGCCACGGGAGAAATCCGGTGGTAGAGGTCTCGCCGTCTTCTCTCATGAGCCCCCATTGCGCTTTACGAAAAGATCTTTGGACTCCACTCTTCGGTCTCCGAGCTTCGGCGTCACCCGCGCGCGAACGACGAGATCTTGCGCGAGAAACATTGCGCCGCGTTGGGATGGAGGAGCTTTCCCGCATGACGGATGGCCTTCTGGAATCCCTCCGTGGATGCCGCGGCGCATGGAGCGTGCGCCTCGTCCAGCGCCCGAGACGCTTCGGCGATCCCACCAACGGCCCCTTTCTCCACGGGTGATCTCTCTCCGATTCTTATGAGCGTCCTCGACCTCATCCGCCGCTGCGCCGAAGTCCCCTCCTTCAGCTCCTACGAAGAACGGCTTCATCCCGTCATTCTCGATTTTGCGAAAAAACTTCCCGGAGTCCGCTGCGCGAAGGTGGCCGCGCGCAATCTCGCGATCTGGACTCGCGCCGCGCCGGACGCGTTTCCGGTGGCGATCACCGCGCACCTCGACAAGATCAATCATCTCGGCCGCGATTCGACCGGGAAACTCCCGTTTCGTCGGAGCGACGACGAACTCATCGGCCAACTCGACGACGCCGTCGGCGTCGGACTCTGTCTCCGACTGCTGGAGCGCCTCTGCAAACGCTCCGAGATCGCGCTCTACGTCCTCCTCTCCGAGATGGAGGAGGGGCACGGCCTGAGCCGCACTCCGCGCCTCCTTCGCGCCGGCGGCAAAGGTCTTCACCACGGGATCGGCGCCGAACGGCTCTCCGCCTGGCTCAAGGCGCGCGCGGTCGTTCCGAAACTTCTCCTCACCTTCGATCCCACCCCGCTCTTCCGCGGCGAACGCGGGATCGCCGTCTACTCGGAGCACTGGCGTCTCAACGGGATTGCGCCCACGCCCGAACTCGTCGAGCGCACCGAACTCGCCGTCCGCATGCTCGAGGAACTTCATCCCGCGCTCGTCCGCCGCAACAATGGCAACGACTACCTCGTCTACGGGCGCGAGTTCAACGCCGACGGCAAGAGCCACGTCCCCAGCCTTGCGATCGAGCCCGCCATCTTCCCCTGCCACGCCATGCCGGAACGCGTCTTCATCCGCGACATCCTCGACGTCGAGCATCTCGCTTTCGCCTTTCTCACCCGTCTCGCCGGCATGCGCCGCTGGCTGGTGTGAGGCTCTGACGGGTTCGTCGGGCGGTCTTCCCTGCCGGTCGGGCGGCGTTCCCGCCGCCGCGCCTCAGCGCCCGACCAGCCCGCGCTCCGTGAGGATTCGCCGAATCCTCGCGGCGTCTCCCTTTCCCTCCTTGCAGACCGCGTTGACGGAAGAATACCCGTGGCGATGCATCGCCCGCGTCAACTGCGGGATGATCGAGCGAGTGTGCGCGGCGTTTGCCGCGGCGCTCACCTCGAAACCCGCCACGCATCGGGTCGCGAACGCGCGCGTTGCCGTCCGCATGAGTTCCATCGCGTCGAGGAGGTTGAAGACCAGCGCGCTCTCCCACACGTTCAGGTCGAGCTCCCCGTGCGCCAGCGCCGCCTCGCCCACCGCCTGCGCCCCCATCGCCTGGAAACACGCCTGGATGAGGAACTCGGGAATCACGGGGTTCACCTTCCCCGGCATGATCGAAGAGCCCGGCTGGACGGCCGGCAACCGGATTTCGCCCAGTCCCCCTTCGGGGCCCGACGACAAAAGTCGGAAATCCTGCGCGATCTTCAACAGCCCCCGCGCCAGCAGACCGAGCTGGGCGCCCACCGCCGCGAGATCATCCGCGTTCTGCGCGGCGTCGAACCAATTCGCCGCCTTTCGCAGCTTCCGAAACCCCGTCGCTTTCCGCAGCGCGGGAACGATCGCGCGCCGATAGGCCGCCGGCGCATCCTCCGTCCGCCCCACGATCGTTCCGCCGAGGTTGACGGCATGAAGCTGGTCCACCGCGTTTCCGAGGCGACGGGTCGCGCGGCGGACGAAACTCTCGTAACCCCCGAGCAGATCGTCCCAGCCCACCTCCACGGCGTCCTGCAGGCAGGTCCGCGCGAGCCGCCGTTCCCCCCGCAGCGCGCGGCGTCGCACGCGAAAGGTTTCCGCCAGTGCGGCCAACTCGTCTTCGAGGCGCGGCCAGGCGCGCAGCAAGGCGAGATGGCAGGCCGTGGGATAAACGTCGTTCGTGGATTGGTGAAGGTTGACGTGATCGTTCGGATGAATGAGGCGATATCGCCCGCGTCGTCCGCCCAACCATTCCTCGGCGAGATTGGCGAGCGCCTCGTTCGCGTTCATGTTCGCGCTCGTTCCGCCTCCGCCGTGCAGCGCGTGCACGGGGAACTCGGAGAAAAATCCTCCGCGCTTTACCTGCCGCGCAGCGGCGCGGATCGCCGCCGCCCGCCGCCGCGAGAGGAATCCGCATCGGCGATTCGCCTCTGCGGCGGCCTCCTTGATCTCCATCAGCGCGCGAACCATCTCGGGATAAGCGCCGAGAGTCTTCTGGCCGTCGGCGGGAAAGTTGAGCGCGGCGCGGCGCGTCTGCGCGCCGTAAAGCGCCCGCGCGGGCACGGCGATCTCCCCGAGCAGATCGCTCTCGATTCGGGTGTTTCGTCGCTTCGGGGTCATTGCGAGAACCGCGCCTCGTCCGCTCCCCATCTTCCAACGATCCCCTTCCAGCTTCCAGCATCTTCCCTTCTCACATCTCGTAGGCCGGCTTTTTGCCGTCGGACGGGCCGTCGCTTCCTTTCCCTTCGTAGATCAGCACCGGCATCATGATCCCGCCGGTCCCGATCTCGGCCAGCGATCCTGAAGCCACGCGCACGGCAAGGACGTTCTTTCCGCCGAACTTCAGGTGAGGTCCGATGTTCGCGAACGCCTGCGGTTTCACAAACCCCTTCTTCTCCCCGAGCGGCTGGCCGTTCAGCCAGACCTCCACGTTTTCGTCGAAGCCCCCGAACCAGAGATGAAGATTCGCGCCCTTCGCGGATGCGGGGACTTCGAACGTCGTCCGATACCATGCGTCGCCATGGTGCCACGCCAACCCCTCGTCCGCCCAGCAGGTGGACATCGTGCCCATCGTTTTCCAGCCGGAATCGTCGAAATCCGCTTTCGTCCAGCCCGCCGTCGCGCCCGCGCCCTTTTCATCCGTGGAAAACTTCCAGGTTTCCGGGAGCCGCGCGACGATCTTTCCGCCTTCGGAGAGGATCTTCTGTCCGGCATCCACCACCTTGCCCACGAACACCATGTAATACTGGGTAAAGGCATAGCGCAGGTGCGCCCAGTGCGGCTCGGGCTGCGCGTCCATCATTTTGCAGTGTTCCCCGAGCGCGGCCTGGCGGGCGGCGGCCGTTGCGAAATCGCATGCCGCGAGGGCGTGCCAGATCTGGATGAAGAGTTCCGCGCTCCGGAGCCCCGCTTCGGCCATCGCCACCGCGCGTTGTTCGCGGGCGTTCGACGCCAGCTTCGCCGCGCGATCGAGATCGGCGCGCGACGCCGCCAGCAGCGGCGGCGTCCAGACCTTGTGCATCCCGTAGCTGCTGCCCGCGTGGGTTGGCGCGTTCGCGTAGGCGTCGTCGAGCCGCTTCCAGTAGTCCCGCATCGGCGCCGCCGCCGCTCCGTAGAACCCCGCGTAAAAACGTTCCATCTCGCGATCCACGTCGAGATGCGTATTCCAGGAGATCCGCGCGCTCAGCCAAAGCGAGGGCGCGTGCGCCGACCAGGTATCGATCGTCTCGAAGATCCAGGCGAGCTGTTCGACGTTCGCCGCATTCACTTCCGCGAGCGTCCGCTTGTAAAAATCCACTTTACTGAACGGCATCAGCGTGTCCGCGAGGTTGTAGTTGTACATGTAAAAGCCGAGCTTCGGCCCCAGCTTCGCCCAACCCCGGATTTCCTCCTGGAGGAGGCGGTTCATCTCGCAGCAGGGATTGCCCGGTCCGTGGATCCGGCAGCGCCGAATCGGCGCGAGCATCGGAAAGACGTTCGCGCTCACCGTCTCCGCCTTCTTCGGCGTCCGCGAGTATTCGCTGTAGATCAAGATCCCGAGGTCGCGGTCGGGGAACGCCTTCGCCGTCAACGCCGCCACCGCTGATGCGAACCCGAACACCCGGTCCGTGGTCACCGGCTTGCCGCTCGAAGGCTCCAGATACTCCGGCGTATCGAGCTTCGTGCACTCGGCGCACTCGCAAAGGCCGCCGCCGTCGTTCGGCCCCGCCGCGAAAACGAGCAGGTTCGTCTTCGCCATGTGCTTCATCAGCGTCTCCGCCGCAAGACGCACGACGTTTGGGTTGGTCGTGCAGAGTTGCTTGGTCGTCCGCTTCCCGCGCACGAGGCTCCCGTATTCAGGATGTTCCTTGAGCGTCTCTTTCGAAATGAGATTGCCGTAGGCATGCGACCAACTCCCCGATTCGTAGTTCGCGCCGTTCATCCGCCGCAGCCATGCCTTCGTCAGCGGCGCGCCGCGGCCGCCTCCCCCCTGGCCTCCTCCGCCTCCGTACCAGAACCGGCGATTGATCGAGTTGCTCGCTTCCGCCGCCTCCGTCCCGTCGGGGATCGCGATGGTGGGCCGCTTCGGGATCACCTCGCCGACGTCGCCCGGCGTATACCAGCCGCACCCGAGGCTTTCGAGAAAGCGGATCGCGCCCGTATAGACCCCCGCGGGCGATTCTCCCACCAGCAGCAGGGCGTCGCCCCGCGCCGCGTAGCGGAAGCCGTCTTTCGCCCGCGAGACCTTCTCGATCTTCAAGCCCATCCGATGCGCCAACGCCCCGAGGACGACACAGGGACCCGAGGGCGGCGCCGAAGCCTTTTCCACGGGGAGTTTCGCGCCGCTCATCGCCTCGAGGACCCGCGCGATTTCCGCGGCGGCCTCCTCCTCCTCCGTCGCCGCGCGCTCCGAGAGGACGATGCGCGCCCGCGCCTGGCCGTTCTCGACGAGGGTGAGGGCGCGCACGGGCATCGCGCAAGCGATCAGCGCCCACGCCGTGAGCAGGGAGGAAAGGTGGAATCGGAGGGAGGTCATGCGCCGAGAGTCCCCGCGGCGACGCATCGAGGCAAGCCTGAAATTCACAACGTTGTGACGGCTTCCGCGCGGAGATCTTCGAACCAGATCGGGCTCGACCACGCGCGCTGCCCGTTGCGCTGCTCGACCCGCACGCGGTAATGGACGTTTTCTTCGATCGGCGCATCGTCCTCGAACGCCATCTCCGCGGCGAAGGCGGCCTCGGGAATCGCTCGATGCAGTTTCGCCTTGAAGGCGTAGTGGTAGACGATGGGGTCCACCCGCGGCAGATCCTTTTCCTCGAGTCCGACGAAGTCCCGGATTCGCGCGAGCGCTTCGTCGCGGAACCAGCAGATGCGGCTTTGCGCCGCGAGCTCCGCCACGCGGCCGCGCACGGTCATCCCATTGAGCTTGAGCGAGAACTCCGCGTCCGGAGCGGCCTCGAACTCGAAGATCGTCGCTCCCTGCGATCGCGCGTGGATCCAGTTCTGATGGCTCCGCATCCGGAAGGCGGCGGTCGCTCCGTTCAATTGGGGGACCCTCTGTCCCCGCGTGATCCAGCAGGGAGACCAGCCGGTGAAACGTCCTCTCTCCAGGGACGCCGTGCCCTCCCAGTCCTGGTGAAGAAACGGCAGTTCGCCGAGGCGCGGCCCCCAACCGGTTTCGATCCGGAGCTTCCAGCGCGTCGGGGCGCTTCCGGAAGGCGTCCGCCAGATCCCCTGATGATTGTGCGTGGCGATCACTCGTCCGTTCCGGAGCAGCTCGATCCGATCGATCTCGTCCTGGCCGCGCACCCGCGCCCGAAGGCGACGGACCCGCGCGCGCGGCAGGCGGCTTCCCATGGGCGCGCCATTGGCGGTGAACTCTAGCTCGATGCGGTCGCCGGTCACGCCGTACACGCGCCGCGCGCGAAAGGCCTCCCAAAGGGCTTCGCGCGTGAGGTCTTCCGCCGAGCAGGCCATCAGCCCTTCGCCCCAGGATCCAGGCATGTTCGACCAGTTGTCGGTTGAGGCGATCGCCCCGAGGTGAAGTCCGCGATCAAGCGCTGCCTGCCACGCGCCCGCGGCCGTTCCGGGCCCCATGTGCGAGTTTTGGCGGAGGCCGATGAGTTCCTCGTCGGTCTCCGAGCCTCCGTGCTTGGAAAAGATCTCCGCGAACGGACTGATCGTTTCATCGCAGAATTCCCAGCGCGGCGCGCGAATGCCCGCGTGATAGCCGATGTGATGCGGGATCGCGATCGCGTCTTCGCTCCGCAGTTTTGCGTAAAGTTCCGGTAGCGTCTCCACGCCGTGGATCGTTCCGCCGTCCCGCAGATGAACCACGTTATGGTCCCCCCAGGTCCCGTCTCCTTGCCACTCGTAACCGGGGAAAGCGACGAATCGTCCGGGCGCGTGCGCTCCGCGAATCGCTTCCTGGAACTCGGCCCATTCCCGCGCGAGGACCTCCGGCGCCTTGATCTGCTCCAAGAAAATCCCGCGCCACGGCTGCGTCCGCCAGGCCGCCATTTCGGCGGGATGCCCCTCTTCCGCCGGAGGCGCCGATCCGACCCGATTCGCGCGGATCGGCGCTGGACTCATCCTCGGCGTGTAGTAAGCCCCCGCGTAGAAATCGAGGTGCGTCGCGGCGAAGGCAAGAACCTCCGACACCGGCGGGATCTGCACCTGACTCGTGTAGCAGTTGTGATGGGAATCTCCCCAGTAGATGCGGCGGGGCGGAGACGCCTCCGTCTTCAAGTCCGATCCCATGCCCGCCAAAGTGCGAATCGCCTCGGGAGAAGTCAAGCCGACCCGTTCATCCGCCGAGGGGAAGCGTGTGGCGCCCCGACGATTTCTTGACGAGTTTCCGTTGGCGGCCGCGGACGCAGCAGGGGGTCCGTGGGAGACAGGCAATCCGCGGCGCTTTCCGCCCTCGGTTCGCGAAGAGGTGCGAGGGATGAAGCCCGGAGGGTTCTTGGCCGAATTGCGGACATCGAACGCGGAAGCGAAAGGGTTCGGGGGCATGGCTCTCCTTCTCGTTTTGCGGCGGAACGGATCTCCGCGAGGGGAGAGCGGCCTTTCGGATGGAGATTTCCCCTTGGGCGTGAAAGATCCAGGTGAGCCCGCCGTCGAGCGCCGCGCGTCGGATTGAGCTTGTCCCAAATCCATGGATAAGCTCCATTTTCAGAGAGATCCTTTCATCATCATCCATCGAGGATCGGAGGGGTGGAGCGTGTCGAGATTCCAGACTCCCCACAGGAAGGGTGT
>JABWAM010000221.1 GCA_013360985.1 Verrucomicrobiia bacterium
CCGCGCGTCCGCCTCCGCCTCGCGATCCGCGGCGCCGTGCAGGGCGTGGGATTTCGTCCGTTCGTCCATCGCCGCGCGACCGCGCTGGGGTTGTCGGGTTTCGTGCGCAACACGCCGCGCGGCGTTCTTCTCGAGGCGGAAGGAACGCGCGCGGCGGTCGAAGTCTTTCGCGCGACGCTGGTTTCCGAGGCGCCGCCGCGCGCCGCGATTCAGGGCGTCGAGGAATGGGTTTTGGCGCCGCTTGGGCGGACGGGATTCGAAATCCAAGAGAGCGACGCGTTGGGGGAACGGAGCCCGTTCGTTCTGCCGGACATCGCCCCGTGCGCGGAATGCCTCCGGGAGATCTTCGACCCGGCGAACCGCCGTTTTCGTTATCCCTTTACGAACTGCACGAACTGCGGCCCGCGCTTCACGATCATCGAGGCGATGCCCTACGATCGCGCGAACACGACGATGCGCGCGTTCGCGATGTGCGCGGCGTGCCGGGCTGAGTACGAAAACCCGTCGGATCGGAGGTTTCACGCCCAGCCGAACGCCTGTCCGGCGTGCGGCCCGCGCCTCACGCTCTGGGACGCGGCGAAGCGGAGGTTGAGCGAAGGCGACGACGCCCTGCGCGGCGCGGCGCCGACGAAGCGCTGCGCCGTCTCCGCGAACGCAAGCGGCGCGAGGAGAAGCCGTTCGCAGTGATGGTCGCCGATCTCGCCGCGGCTGCGGCGCTTGGCGAGGCGGCGTCCGAGGAGATCCGGTTGCTCGCCTCGCCGGAGGCGCCGATCGTCCTGCTCCGTCGGCGGGCCTCGGAAGGAGGGCGCGCGGGAATCAGCCGCGAAGTCGCTCCGGGAAATCCGCGTCTCGGGCTGATGCTCCCCTCCTCGCCGCTCCATCATCTCCTCTGCCGCGAACTGGGGTTTCCGATCGTGGCGACGAGCGGCAACCTTTCGGATGAACCGATCTGCACGGAGGAAGCGGACGCCGTGGAACGTTTGCGCGGGATCGCCGAGGTGTTCCTTGTCCACGATCGGCCCATCGCGCGGCATGCCGACGATTCCCTCGCGCGCATCGTCGATGGGCGAGAAATGGTTCTGCGGCGCGCGCGCGGATACGCGCCGATGCCGCTGCCGATCCCGGAGGCGTCGGCGACCGTTCTCGCCGTCGGAGGGCATCTCAAAAACACGATCTGCCTGGCGCGCGGACGCGACGCGGTGGTGAGCCAGCACCTCGGAGACATGGATACGGAAGGCGCGCGCGACGCGCTGGCGCGCGCCGCGCGGGACATCCAGGGGTTGCACGGCGCGCCGGCAACGCAGGTCGTCTGCGACTTGCATCCCGATTACGCAACGACCGCATTCGCGAAATCGGTCGGGTTGCCCTTGGCGGGCGTTCAGCATCACCTGGCCCACGCGATGGGGTGTCTCGCGGAGAACGAGGCGGAAGGCGCCGCGTTGGCGGTGGTTTGGGATGGAACCGGGTATGGAACAGACGGAACGGTTTGGGGAGGCGAATTTCTCCGCGTGCGCGAGGAGGGATGGACGCGCTTCGCGCACCTGCGCCGGTTTCGCTTGCCGGGAGGCGACGCCGCGTCGCGCGAGCCCCGGCGGAGCGCCCTCGGGTTGCTTGCCGCGATCGGGGCGAAGTCGGCGGTCGTGGAAAACGCGTTCCGCGACGAGGAACGGCGGGTCCTGTCCGCGATGATCGCGCGCGGGGTTCATGCGCCGTGGACGACGAGCGCGGGGAGACTCTTTGACGCCGTCGCGGCGATCCTCGGGTTGCGCGCGCGCAACGCGTTCGAGGCGCAGGCCGCGATGGAACTCGAATGGGCCGCGGAACGGGGCGGCGAGGCGGAGGCGTATCCGATGCGCCTCGAGGCCTCGGACGTCGTCCAGGACGGATCCGCGGGCGAAGGCCAAGGCGAGGTTTCGGGAGGGCGCGCGGGATCGCGGGTCCTCGATTGGCAGCCGATGATCGCGGCGATCCTCGAGGATGCGGCGCAAGGGCGGCCGTCGGCGGAGATTGCGCAGGCCTTTCACGCGGCGCTCGCGGCGGGGATCCTCGCCGTGGCCCAGCGGGCGGGCGAGGCGCGCGTGGCCCTGACGGGCGGGTGTTTCCAGAATGGCCGCCTCCTTTCCCTTTGCCGCCGCGCGCTCGAAGGCGCAGGTTTTCGCGTCCTGATTCCCCAGCGTCTGCCCGCCAACGACGGGGGGCTCGCCTACGGGCAGGCGGTCGCCGCTTGCCGTGGCTTCGGCGTGCGCCTACGCTGACCGCATGTGCCTTGCCGTCCCTGGTAAACTGATGAGCGCCGAGGGGGACACCCCGATGACGCGCACCGGCCGCGTGGATTTCGGCGGCGTCGCCCGCGAGGTATCCCTCGCGTATGTGCCGGAGGCGAAGGTCGGCGACTACGTGATCGTTCACGTGGGCTTCGCGCTCAGCGTCGTCAACGAGGAGGAGGCGGCGCGCACGCTCGCCTATTTCAAGGAGATCGGCGAGATCGAGGAAAGCTTCGGCGGAGGCGAAACGTCGACGGGCGGCTGAGGTCTTCCGTTCGCGCCGCATCGTCCTTCACGGTCCTTCCCATGCGTTTCATGGATGAATATCGCGACGCCGCCGCGGCGAAAGCTCTCGCGGAGGCCCTCGCGAAGACGGCGACCCGCCCGTGGACGATCATGGAGGTGTGCGGCGGCCAGACGCACGCCATCGTCCGCTTCGGCCTCGACAAACTCCTTCCCCGGGGCCTGACGCTCGTCCACGGGCCGGGGTGTCCGGTTTGTGTGACGCCGATCGAACTGGTGGACAAGGCGGTGGAGATCGCGGGACGCCCCGGAGTGATCTTCTGTTCGTTCGGCGACATGCTGCGGGTCCCCGGTTCGCGGGGAGACCTCCAGCGCGCGCGCGCCGCCGGCGGCGATGTCCGGGCGGTCTATTCCCCGCTGGACGCCGTTCATCTCGCGCGCGCGCATCCCGAGCGCGAAGTGGTGTTTTTCGCCGTGGGATTCGAGACGACCGCGCCGGCGAACGCGATGGCGGTGCGCCAGGCGCGCGACCTCGGGCTGAAAAACTTTTCCATCCTGGTCTCCCATGTGCTCGTGCCGCCGGCGATCGAGGCGATCCTTTCTTCTGCGACAAATCGCGTACAAGGCTTTCTCGCGGCGGGACATGTCTGCGCCGTGATGGGGTGGGAGGAGTACGCGCCCTTGGCGCGGAAGCATCGCGTGCCGATCGTGGTCACGGGGTTCGAGCCTACGGACATCCTGCAGGGCGTCCTGCTCTGCGTGCGCCAGCTCGAGGAGGGGCGCGCGGAAGTGGAGAACGCGTACGCGCGCGCCGTGCGGCGCGAAGGCAACCGTCCCGCGCGCGCGATGGTGCGCGAGATCTTCGAGGTCTCGTCGCGCACGTGGCGCGGGATCGGGGAGATCGCGCGGAGCGGGCTCGCGTTGCGCGGGGAGTACGCGGCGTTTGACGCGGAGAAACGTTTCGGCGCGGCGCGGATGACGGCTTCCGATTCGGCCGAGTGCCTCAGCGGGCTGGTCCTGCAGGGCGTCAAGCGGCCGGCGGATTGTCCGGCCTTCGGCACGCGCTGCACCCCCGAGCATCCCTTGGGCGCCACGATGGTGTCGGGCGAAGGCGCCTGCGCCGCATACTACCGTTATCGAGAGCGGGAAACGGAGGGGGCATCATGAGCGTCCGCGGCGAGGTCGCCTTCGAGTCCGCGTGTCCCATGCCGGATTTGAATCCCCCGCGCGTCCTCATGGCGCACGGCGGCGGCGGACGGATGGCGCAGAGGCTTCTCGACGAGATTTTTCTCCCCGCCTTCGACAATCCGCTTCTCGCGGCGCGCCTCGACGGCGCCGTCGGCGAACTCGGCGGCGCCCGGATTGCGTTCACCACCGATTCTTATGTGGTGCGGCCGATCTTTTTTCCGGGGGGCGACATCGGGTCGCTTGCGGTGAACGGGACGGTCAACGATTTGGCGATGTGCGGGGCGCGCCCCGCGTGGATGAGCGCGGGGTTTCTCATCGAGGAAGGCTTTCCGATCGCCGATTTGCGGCGCGTGGCCGACTCCATGCGGCGCGCGGCCGATGCCGCGGGCGTGCGCCTCGTGACGGGCGACACCAAGGTGGTGGACGCGGGCAAAGGCGACGGGCTCTATCTCGCGACGAGCGGGGTGGGGGAGGTCGTCGCGCGCGCGCCGCT
>JABWAM010000222.1 GCA_013360985.1 Verrucomicrobiia bacterium
AGGGCGCGACGGGAGCAGTGGAGGCCGCAGGAGAATCCGTTGAGGAGACGGTGCCGGCGCTCGACGCGGTCGAAGTGTTTGGGCTTGGGCCCGCCGATCTGGCGGCGCGGGCGCGCGAGGCGGGCCTCCACGTCGGGACGAGCCCTCGCGCCGAATCCTTGCGCCGCGGGTTGTTCGAGGCGCACGCCAAGAAACTCGGCTGTCTCTGGGGTGAAGGCACCCTCGAACTGCTGAAGGATGGCGCGGGATTTTTGCGTTCCGTCGCGCGCGACTTTCATCCTTCCGTGGAAGACCCGTTCGTGGCGCCGTCGTTGATTCGGCGTTTCGGTTTACGCATGGGGGATTTGGTGGGGGGGGTGATCCGTCCGCCCGGCGCGCGCGCGGCGCGCCTCGCGCATCCCGATCTGATTTGGGAACGGCCCGCGGCGGAGATTGCGGCTCGGACGCCGTACGACAAACTCACGCCGTTCTATCCGCAGAAACGCCTGATCCTCGAAAGGGGGCGCGAACCGTTGAGCATGCGCGCGGTGGATCTGATCGCGCCGTTGGGGCGCGGCCAACGATGCCTGATCGTCGCGCCGCCGCGAGCGGGCAAAACAATCCTCCTCCAGGAGATCGCCCAGAGCGTCGAGGCGAACGATCCGGACGCGCATCTCCTCGTCCTGCTCCTCGACGAACGCCCCGAAGAGGTGCACAACATGAAGGCGTGCGTGCGCGGCGAGGTGATCGCGAGCACGTTCGACGAGACCATCGAACGCCATGTGAGGATCGCGGAGTTGGTGATTGAGCGCGCGCATCGGATGCTGGAATGCGGGCGTCACGTGGTGCTTCTCCTGGATTCGCTGACGCGTTTCGCGCGCGCGTGCAACAACCTTTCTTCGCCTCGCGGACGTTTGATGAGCGGAGGAGTGGAGTCCGGCGCGCTCGCCAAGCCGCGCAAATTTTTCAGTTCCGCTCGCAACATTGAGGGCGGCGGGAGTCTCACAATCGTTGCGACGGTGCTGATCGAGACCGGCAGCCGGATGGATGACCTGATCTTCGAGGAGTTCAAGGGGACGGGCAACGCGGAGGTCCATTTGAGCCGCGACCTGCAGGAGCGCAGGATTTACCCGGCGATCCACATGGAAAAGAGCGCGACGCGGCGCGAGGAGATGCTCTACCACCCGGACGAGTACGAGCGGGTGAAACTCCTGCGGCGGAGGCTCCTCGAACATCCGCCGCTCGAGGCGATGGAAATTCTCCTGGGCGAACTTGGAGCGACCGACTCGAACGCCGAGCTCCTGATGCGCCAGAAGGCGGGTTAGGCGTTGCGTCCCGTCGGCGTTTCGAGGACAAAGCCAGGAGAACCGTCGCGCCCCACATGATATCGCCGATCACCGATTCCCGTTTCGATTTCCGTCCGCAGCTCGTCGCGGCGCCTCGGTGGGCGAAGATCGCGCTGTTCGTGTTCGCGGGGGCGATTCATCTCCTCGCGAACCTTCTCTACGCTTCGGCGTATGGCCCGCGATCCAGCCCCGAAGGCGACATCTGGTTTTTCGTTGGGGTCGCCGAGGGCGTCGAGCGACTCTTCCCGACCGATCCGTTGCAGGTGCTGCTCCCGATCTTCGGATTTCTTGGCGCGTCGGGTCTCTTCACCTTCCTGACGCTCCTTTCCAATGCCCTGCACCTGTTCGCGCTTTGGCTCCTGTTTCGCGCGTTGGTCGCGTTTTTCCACGACGAATGGGCGGCGTGGTGGGGGTGTGTCTTCTTCACTCTTTCGATCGTCAGCGGCTTTGCCTCCTGCGCGGGCAACATGACGCATTCGCAGGAGGCCCTTCCGGTCGTCGTGGGCCTCCTGTGGGCGGGCCATGAGTTCATGATGGCGTGGACAGAGAGGAAAAAACTTCAAGCGGTCGGGGCGATCGTCGCGCTGCTCCTGCTTGGGGCGATCATCGGGCCGGACGTCTTTGTGATCGTCACCCTGGCGGGGCCGAGTCTGATGATTTGGTATTTCCGGCGGTTCATGGATCCCTTCATCCGCCACGTCATGGGGACGCTCCTGTTGGCGCTCTACTTCGCGACGATCGCCATGGCGAACCCCTATCTCATGAAGGCGGTCGCCTTCGGGGCAGAGTTCTTTCGCGGCGTTCATCTTGACGCCGCGCGCAACCTTGGGTTGGGCGGTTTCGCCGCGATGTCCTGGATGGAAATTTTGTCGGTCTACGGGCCGGTCTACGCGGTGTTCCTCCTCCTCGCGGTCTGGGCGTGGTCGAGCGGACGGCTTACGGAGTTGGCCCTTATTTTCACGGGAGTGATCTTTGCGACGGTGGCGCGACGTTTTTTCTACATTGCGGAGTTGGGGTTTGCCGCGCTGATTTGTTGGGCGTTGGCGCGTCCGCTGCGTCTGTCCGCCATCTCCAAGCATACGGTCGGCGTCGCGATCTTCGCGGTGATGGCGGCCTATGCCTGCTGGAAGGGCGTGCCCTGCGCCGTGCCGGGCGTCTTCGCGGAAGTTCTCGAAGAGGTGGCGAGAGATCCGCGTCCCGACAAGCTCGTGCTCTGCACGCCGTCTTACGGTTCGCTGGTGCGCGCCGTCGCCGGAGCGCGGCCCACGTCGGATCTTCGCGAGGTTCAGCCTGAATGGGTGCGCCTCGCCATGATGCCGACCGAGGAAGCCGTTCCGATCCTCGCGGAGCGCAAGGTCACCCACCTTTTCCTGACTTCGGCGGATTTCGATCTGGGCAAGAAAATGGACGCGCATGGGATCGTCGAGTCCGCCTTCGTCGGCTCGGGCGGGTTCGAGGCTCTGCTGAATCACCTTCCGAACGACAAGATCACGGCGAGCCTCGCTTATCAGGCGCTCCTCGGCAAGACGCCCGCGCTCGGCCTGACAATGCAGAAGGCGGCGACCCATCCCGCGACGGAGCAACGGGCGGTCCTTTACCTCCTGGGGATGCCGCCGCCTTGAGCGGCGAAATGGCCGGCGGCTGAAAGCTCTGGCGAGTTGCGTTGCTGCCGAAATTAGGCGGCGAGTTCGAGCATCCGTCGGATCGGCAGGAGGGCGCTCCTCCGAATCTCGGCGTCGAGTTGGACTTCGGGAGAAAGCGTTTCGAGGGCGTCCCGCGCCTTTTCGATGGTGTTCATCTTCATGAATCCGCAGTCGTTGCAGGCGCAGGCGCGCGTCGGCGCGGGAACGAAGATTTTGCCGGGGAGTTCGCGCCGCAGGCGGTGGAGCATCCCTTGTTCCGTGACGATGATGAAGGTGTCCGAGGCGTGTTCCTTGCAGAACTTCATCATGCCCTCGGTGGAGCAGATGTGGTCGGCGAGGAGGCGGACGGAACGGATGCACTCCGGATGCGCGACGATCGGGGCGCCGGGATGTTGCTGGCGAAGACGCATCAGCGTCTCCGCCGTGAAGGCGAGGTGGGTGTGGCACGCGCCTCGCCAGAGATCGAGTTTACGCCCCGTTTTTTCCATGGCCCATTGGCCGAGGTTTTCGTCCGGCAGAAAAAGGATCGGACGATCCTTGGGCGCGCGTTCGACGATTTTGACCGCGTTGCCGCTGGTGCAGATGATGTCGGCGAGGGCCTTCACCTCCGCGGTGCAGTTGATGTAGGCGACCACGTAAGCGTCCGGGTGTTCCTCGCGCCAGCGGCGGAGCGCGACGGGATCGCAACTATCGGCCAGCGAGCAGCCCGCGTTTGCGTCGGGGATGAGAACCGTTTTTTCAGGGTTCACGATCTTGGCGGTCTCGGCCATGAAGTGCACGCCGCAGAAGAGGATCACGTCCGCGTTCGTCTTGGAGGCTTGATAGGAGAGGCCGAGCGAATCGCCCACGAAGTCGGCGATATCCTGGATTTCGGGGAGTTGATAGTTGTGCGCGAGGATGATTGCGTTGCGCGCCTTTTTGAGGTCGAGCACCTCGCGTTGGAGCAGGCTGGTCTCTTCCGGCGTGCGACCGGGGCGCACTTGAAGGCAGTCCGCGACGGCGGCGCCATGGTTGACGAGGGATGCGAGGGCTTGCATGGAGTTCCCCTATACTGCGGACAGTTCGGGAAGGTGTCAAATAAGGGGCCTCTCACCCAAATCCCCGCGTAAGGCGCGGGGGGAGTCCATCCTCGGTCGAGGAACATGCGACGCCCTCGCCACATTTTGGACTCAAGCCGCGGCCGCGGCGCCGCCGCCGGCGGCGCCCTCCCTCGCTT
>JABWAM010000223.1 GCA_013360985.1 Verrucomicrobiia bacterium
AGGCCGCGCACCCCGCGCGATGCGGGCCGCGCCGTCGAGGGCGTCGCCCGATCCCCGCCGCACGGGGCGATCGAGGATGTCCGCCATGAGCTGCAAACCAAAATCGGATCGGCTGCCGCCTCCGAGGGCGCCGAGGCGCCGCGGAGGAGATGCGCCCTTCGAGATTTCGGCGACGAGTTCGCGGAGCGAAAAGAGGACGCCTTCGTAGGCCGCGTATGCCATTTCCGCAGGCGCGGCGGACGCCGACCAGGCCTTGGGGCCGTAGATCGCGGCAGGAAAAAAGAACGGGGCGGACACAGGGTCTGCGCGCGAGGCTTCCCGCGCGAACGCGTCGGGAGAAGCGTCCGGCAGGAGGCGTTCGCGCGCCCAATCGAGCGCGACGCAGCCTTCGTCGCGCGTCGCCAGTTCGTAAAATCCGCCGAGCGGCCACGGGCCCCAGACGCCGGCAGGATGAAATGGACCCGATTGTTCGCCCGCGCATCGGTAGAGAACGAGCGCCGTGCCCAGAGTCGCGATCCATTCGTCGTCGGCGCGCGCGGTTCCCATCATTCCGCAGGTTTGATCGTTTCCCGCGAAGACCACTCGGACTTCCCGATGGAGCGGAAAATCCGGATGCGCGCGCCGAAGCGGGATCGCTTCACCGAGGCGGACCAGGTCGGGCAGCGCGGCGGCGTCGAGGCCCGTCGCCGCCAGCGCGTCGCTCCACCAGTCGCGCGCGCGGAGGCTGTACAGCCCGCCCATCGCGGCGAGGTTGGGATCGGTCGCGTTGACGCCCGCCACACGCAACGCGAGAAAACCGGGGAGCGCGGTCAGGCGGCGGCCGCGGCCGAAAGCGGTGGGAAAATGGCGTTGGGCCCAGAGCGCCTTGGCGATCTGCAACTGCGGAATGGGCGCCGCGATCGAGCAGTGCTGATGAAAGATTGGGGAGAAGCGGCGATCGAGGAGCGCCGATTCTTCCGTCGCGCGCTTGTCGAGCCAGCTCATGAGCGGCAGAAACGCGCGTCCGCCCTCGTCGCACACCGTGAAGGTCTGCGCCTGGCTGGAAAACGCCAGCGTCCGGATCGCGGCGGGAACGATGTCCGCGGCGCGGCAAACGCCGCGCAGCGTCCGGAGTGCGATCTCCCAGATTTCCTCGGGGTCCATCTCGGCGCGGACGCCGTCCCTGACGGCGTAACGAACCGCTTCCGCGTGCTCGGCGAGGCGGCGGCCTTCCGCGTCGAACAGGGCGGCCTTGAAATTCGTCGAGCCCGCGTCGAACGCAAGGAGCAGGGGAAGCGCGCGGGGAGTCATCGGCGGGGGAGGAGAGGCGGCCTTTCGAGGGAACGCGGAGAACCCTTTGAAGTCAAGAAAGCCGCGAAGTTCCGGAGGTTGATTCCGGTGGATTTCGACGCATATTAGCGCCGCATCTCCTTCAACCCCAATCCTCTGATTCTCATGCCTCCGATTCCCGCGAACGACCTCATCCAACGCCCGCCGCGCAGCGCGCGCGCGCGCCTCGGCGGTTACGTCATCCTGCCGCGCATGCTCGACAAAGGGCGCGCCCTGATCACGGGGAAAAACGGCGAATACAATTACGCCTGTCCGCTCGATCAGTTCTTCCTCCAGTTCGCCGGCGTGGACCCCGAGCAACTCAAGGCGCGCCTCGCCGCCGGCGACGGCGATGGCGCGATTCTCGCCTGGATTCGCCGCCACGCGAAGCCCGCGCGCGGCGACGCCGAAATCCTCGCGTGGTCCGATTACATGGAGCGCCGCGTTCCCGCCTCCGTCGAGATGCGGGCGTATTTCCACGGGCTGCACGAGAAGGTCGCGCCGCAGCGCGACGATATCGCGACCTGGTTCGATCTGCTCGACCTCGACGACTACGCGTCGTTCGGCGGCAAGGTTTGAGGGGCCCGTGATTCTCGTCGTTTCCGGGACGAACCGCCTCGGCAGCAACGCGCTCAAGATCGCGAGGCAGGTGTGGGCGATCCATCAGGCGATGGAC
This sequence comes from Verrucomicrobiia bacterium, assembly GCA_013360985.1. Lineage (GTDB taxonomy): Bacteria > Verrucomicrobiota > Verrucomicrobiia > JABWAM01 > JABWAM01 > JABWAM01. The sequence goes on from JABWAM010000223.1 coordinate 1,985, forward strand.
GCGACGGCGGCGTTGCTCGACCTGACGGAGATGCCGCTGGGTTTGCTCGCGCCGCAGGCGTACGAGCGCAAGCCCGAGGCCTTCGCCCCGATGGCGGCGGCGTTCCTGAAGGCCGACGGTATCGCGATGGTCGTGCCGGAATATCAGGGGAGCCTGCCGGGGGCGTTGAAGCTTTTTCTCGATATGGCGCCGGCGCCGGAGTCCTTCGAGGGGCGAGCCTTTTGTTTCATCGGCCTTTCGGCGGGGGGGGGAGGCGGAGTGCGCCCCGTGGAACACCTCCAGCAGATCCTCGGCTACGGCAAGGCGCATCTCTATCCCGAACGCGTCTTCCTCCCGAAGATCTCGGCGCTCCTCGATGCGGACGGCCGTCTTCGGGATGAAGGGATGCTCGAACGGCTGCGGCGGCAGGCCGCGGGTTTCATGGATTTCGTCCGACGCCTTCGCGCGGCATGAGAATGTTTTCTCCAAGCGATGCTTCGGACTTGCCGATTGTCGGGCGCTGCCTTATGGAAGGCGCCCGCCGATGCCCTTTCGAGAAACGGGCGAACCGGCGACGGACGCTTCCCTGACCAGAAACCATGGCGAACCTCTTCCCGCGCAAGGCGAATCGCGTCTTCCCGCTCCTCCTCGTGGGGGTTGGCCTGATCGCCACCGGGATCGTGAGCGGGCTCTGGTATTATTTTACGCCGAAATACACGCGCGTCGGTTACGCGCCGACGCAGCCCATTGCGTTCGATCATGCGCTTCACGTGACGCAGCTCGGATTGGACTGCCGCTACTGCCACCAGAATGTCGAGCGCTCGGCGAATTCGACGATCCCCACCACGCAGACCTGCATGGCGTGCCATCTCCAGGTCAAGGCGGACAGCCCCAAGCTCGCCGCGCTGCGCGAGAGTTGGCAGAGCGGTCAGCCGGTGCGCTGGGTGCGCGTGCACAAGGCGCCCGATTTTGTCTTCTTCAATCATTCCGCGCACGTCAATCGCGGGATCAGCTGCGCGCACTGTCATGGGGCGGTGAATCACATGCCGGTCCTGACGCACGATCAGCCGCAGAGCATGCTCTGGTGCCTCGATTGCCATCGCGATCCCGCCGCGAAAATTCGGCCGCTCGACAAGGTCTACGACCTCGACTGGCGCGCCGAGAGCCCCGAAGCCCAGCGCGAAATGGGCGAAAAACTGGTGAAAGCCTGGGGCGTCCAACCGCCGGTCACCTGCGCGGGATGCCATCGCTGAACGAAAGATCGCCCGCAAACTCCACGAACCCCCGCGTTTTCTTGAATTGACCTTTGCGCTTCCAACTTTGAGTTTTCCACGGCTCGCGTGAAAATCCCTTTCCAACATCCGCCCGAGAAAACGACCGGCCAACGCTATTGGCGCAGCCTCGAAGAGGTCGCCGATTCGCCCGATTTCCGCGAATGGCTGGAGCGCGAGTTTCCCGAGGGCGCCTCCGAATTGGAGATGAACGGAATGACGCGGCGCAACTTCTTGCGCGTCATGGGCGCCTCGCTCGCCCTCGCGGGAATCGGCCTCAGCGGATGCCGCCGTCCCGAGGCGCATCTCGTTCCCTACACCAAGACGCCCGAATGGCTCGTGCCGGGACGTCACCTGCGCTACGCGACCTTCATGCCGCGTCGCCGGGGAGGCATGCCGCTCCACGTGACGACCTACAACGGGCGCCCCACGAAGATCGAAGGGAACCCGCATCATCCCTGCAGCGGCGGAGCGACCGACGCCTTCGCGCAGGCCGCCGTGCTGGAAATGTATGACCCCGAGCGTTCGCGGAGTTTTCTGAGGAACGGGGAGGCCGCGACCGAGGCTGCGTTCTTCGCGGAGGTGGAAAAGCTTCGCGCCGCCTGGGCGGCGGACAAGGGGCGATCGCTTGCGTTCCTCGTAGACGGCGCGGAATCCCCGACGCGCGAGCGGCTGCGCCGCGTCCTCCTCTCCCAATTTCCCGAAGCCGTCTGGTGCGTCGAGGAACCGCTGGCGCCGGGCCACGATCTCGCCGCTTGGGAAATCGCCTACGGACCGGGGGTGATCCCTTCGCCGAACTTCGCCAAGGCCGAAGTGGTGCTTTCGCTCGATTGCGATTTCCTCGGCAATGAAGACGAAGGCGGGCTTGCCGCGGTGCGCGCCTTTTCGGCGGGGCGGCGGGTGGAAAAGCCGGGCGATCGGATGAACCGCCTCTACACGGT